>NZ_JBSGFD010000004.1:0-113440 GCF_053603215.1 Kitasatospora sp. NPDC004240
GGCGTCGCCTCCGGCAACGGCAAGGGCCAGATCTTCGTCAAGGGCGAGGTCATCAAGACCGTCCCCGAATCCAAGATCGTCGAGACCCTGATCGAAGAGGCGTTCAAGATCGCCGAGCAGATGCAGGCCGAGGGCGCCGAACCCGGCACCCCCACCGTCTCCGCCGCGGACTGACCCCGCGCCCGCCCCCACCCGCACGAGAACGAGGTACCCCCATGACGTACGTCATCGCCCAACCCTGCGTCGACGTGAAGGACAAGGCCTGCATCGAGGAATGCCCCGTGGACTGCATCTACGAAGGCCTGCGGTCCCTGTACATCCACCCGGACGAGTGCGTCGACTGCGGCGCCTGCGAGCCGGTCTGCCCGGTGGAGGCCATCTACTACGAGGACGACACCCCCGCGGAGTGGACCGGCTACCGCACGGCGAACGCCGAGTTCTTCGACGAACTCGGCTCCCCCGGAGGCGCCGCCGCCCAGGGCCTGATCGAGCGCGACCACCCCACCGTCGCGGGCCGGCCCGTCCACACCTCCTGAGCCCCGCCCGGGCCGGGAACCGTCCCGCCACGACCCTGGGCACCGGCACCCCGTCGGCCGACGGCACCGGTCACCATCCGTGCCCACGGCCGCGGGCACGGGAGAACCCGGCACCGCGCGCGGGGGCGGTGCGCGCGGTGCCGGGCGGACCGGGAGGCCGCGAGGGTCAGGGGCGGACGGCCGAGGCGATGAACATCGGGACCATGACGAAGAGCTTGCCGGTCCTCGCCCGCTCCTGCCGCTCCGCGAGCCGGGCGTCGGCGGCCTCGGGGGTGACCGCGCCAAAGGCCTTGCCCGCGACGGCGACGCTCCGGAGGACGGCGTCGCGCTGGGCGTAGTCGCGGTCACCTTCAGAACTCCCACGGCGTCATCCCCCTTGATGTCGGCCGGCCATCCGAACAGCCGTGCCGTGACGGTACGCACCGGCCGAATACTCCGTTGCCTGCCGGAAGGCCGGTCGACACCATGGCACTCATGCGACGCCAGGAACACGCCGGCCCCGTGGCACTACGCGCCATGCAGGACCTGACCGGCCGAACCTTTCCGGTGACCGGATACCGGCACATGGGCGACCTCACCTGGAACTGGTGCCTGTCCCTCGACCGCGTCGACGAATGCCCGACGGCCGTCTGGACGGAAGACGGCAGAACGCTCGCCTGGGGCTGGCTGGAACTGCCGAACACCCTGATGCTCCAGGTCGACCCGGATCGCGCGGAACTGGCCCACGACGTCCTCGTCTGGGCCGAACAACGCGCCTCCTGCCCGCTGCACATCGAGGTGGCCGGCACCGAATCGCACCTGGTCCGCACGCTGGAACAGCGGGGATACGTGCGCGCTGCCGACGGCCCGTTCATGGCATGCCTAGACCGTCCCCTCACCGATCTTCCGGACGTCCCCCCTCTGCCGGACGGCTACTCGATCCGAGCCCAGCACACCGACACCGACGTGGCCGGCCGGGCGGCCGCACACCGCGCCGCCTTCGGATCGACCCGGATCACCACCGAACGCCACGCCCGCATGAGGGAGACCTGGCCCTACCGCCCCGAACTCGACCTCGTGGTGACATCGCCCGCCGGAGACGTCGTCGCCTACTGCCAGGGCTGGTACGACGCGATCAACGCAACCGGCGCGTTCGAACCCGTCGGCACCCACCCCGACCACCGCCGACTCGGCCTGGCCCGCGCCGTCTGCACCGCCGTCCTGCACGCCTTCGCCCGAGCCGGCGGCCGCCGCGCCATCGTCCACTCACGAGGCGACGCCGCCTACCCCGCCCCCAAGCGGCTCTACGAATCCCTGGGCTTCACCACGTACACCCGCACCCACACCTTCATCGGCGGGCCGACGGACCGAGAGATCCATTCCGTGGCCGTAAGACGCGGCAATCCCGCGAGCCGCCCCAATACCCGACCCCACCATCACACCCGCCCGAGCTGTACCGACGAGCCACCGAGCACCCACCTCGGCCCCGCATGACACCTGATGCCCACTCATGACGTCCCGTCCGTGAGAGGCGCGTGAGAAGCGGTGCGCGATGGCAACCTCGGCTGCGGCCTTCCTCACAACCTCATTGCAGCCCCGCTCGCCCGGGTGAGCACGGCCACAGCTTCTGATTCTCCTGTCAGCCGGATTCCGCTGGTCGCCCGATTCGAGAGTTCTGCGAAAAAGGTCGGTTCTTTGCTGGTCCGGCAGGACTCGAACCTGCGGCACGCCGCTTTGGAGACGGCTGCTCTTCCAACTGAGCTACGGACCAGTGCGTTGCCGAGGAATCGAACCTCGCCATCCCTGAGGGAGCAGGGGTTACAGCCCCGCTTGCGTCCCAGCGCTCAACGCTTGGCGATGTATTGATCGTAGGAGGCTGCGGTGGGCAGTGCGAGCGAATATCGAAGCGCGCAACCGCTGTGCCAGAGTGTCCGATCCTGGGAACCGAAATCATTCGTCCCCGGTCAGCGGCGCGGTTACGGTGGGCGCTCAACCGTACGGACCGAGGAGAACAGGCGATGTCCCGGACGACGACCGTGACGCTGTGGCGGCCCACCGGCCCGGAGGAACTGGCGTTGGTCGAGGCGTCAGGCTGGCGGGCCTGGCCGCCCCGTCTACCCGAGCAGCCGATCTTCTACCCGGTGCTGAACGAGGACTACGCGATCCGCATCGCGCGGGACTGGAACGTGCCCGCCTCGGGCGTCGGCTACGTCACCAGGTTCGAGGTCGACGCCGGCTTCGTCGCTCGCTACCCGGTCCAGCAGGCAGGCGGACGCACGATCCTCGAGCTGTGGGTGCCTGCGGAGGAGTTGGACGAGTTCAACCAGCACATCGTCGGCAGCATCGAGGTGGTCCACGAGTTCCAACCCCAGCCCCACACGGAGGCGAGCCGGTGACGGTCTTCCGCTGTGTGCGTTGCAACCGGCCCCTGACCGAGTCACGATGCCGTCGGGCTGCAGGGCTCCCCGGAACGGGAGCCATGGATCGGCTGCTGCGGACCGAGCGGCATGCACGGCCCGAACCAGCTGTGTGCGTGCGGCAATCCGGTAGGCACGCTCATGGCGGACTGCCTCATGCAGAACGAACTGCACCTCGATCCACGGCGCATCCGGGCGGAGCAGATGCGCGCGGCAGTGGAGTCGGCTGACCCCCGGCAGGATCAGCGTCTCGACAGGAGTGGTCCTCGGTTTCTCCCTCATCAGCGGCTGACCACGCACACTCAGCCCTGATCCGGTCACCGGGGCGATGGTCGGTAGCCCCACGGGTCCTCACGAGCACCTACAGATCGCCGCGTTCTGATGCCGTGCCCCGACGCGAAGGCGGTCGGCCGCGGATGGGCACCGACCGACCCGCCCGCGGCCGTCCCCGGTTCCTACTTCGTGGGGTAGCCGATCTCGGCGATGTCCTCGGCCAGGCCCGCGAGGGTCAACTCAGCGTTGAGGGCGCGTACCACGTCATCCGTGAGCGGTCGCAGGGCACACACGTGCCGGACGGCATCCAGGTCCACCGGTATCTCGTAGTAGTCCCTGGCGAAGCCCGCGTACGCCTCCGAAGATCGGTCCACGAGGAGCCCGAACAGCCAGTCGGACCCATCGGGGTCGGCATGGCCTTCCGGGAAGTCGATCTCCCCCGTCTGCCACTGCTCATCGGCTGGCCCGCGCCACAGGCAGGCGGTCACCGTCGGGATTCCGTCGTCGTTGAACGCGGGCTCATCCACACACGAGCGGAACTCCTCAGGGACGGAGTCGACCACGCCCGGCCACACCTCGCCCTCCGCGTACGGGCTCATCGGCGACTCGTGGTCGAAGCCCCGGATGTACACCCCGGCCTGAGCGAAGACGATCGAGTACTCGTCCCCCGAACCGTTGCGCATCGACGCCATCTCCTGCGTCGGCGACCACCGGGTGTCGAAGGAGAAGTAGCGCGAGGACCAATCGGGGCTGAGCATCGCGTCCAGCATCGCCAGAGCACGGCAGTGGTCCCGCAGGGTGTCGGGATCGGGCAGCGAACGGGCGACATCGTTGACGGTCATGTCGACCATCCGAGCGGACCCCGGTGGCGGCTGCCAGCTCGTACCACTCCTGGCCGAGAGCGATCAGGCCGGCCCGGAAGTCCATGAAACGGTCGTCCGAGCAACCTCCCCCGACGAGATGGGCGGCGGCCCCACACGTCCCAGCGGTACACGGCATCGTGCGCCTCGTCGAAACGCTCCTGACAGCCGAGGATCTCCTCCTGCGAGAGCCTCTCCAGCTGGTCCACCGGTGCCTCGACAAACTCCTTGCCGTCCTGACCGCTGCTCCCGGCCCGCACTGCCTCAACCACGGTCCAGAACCCGTTGATGTCCATGGCCGGCCATCCTCACAGCCGACTGCGACATTCGAGGTCCACGGGCCTGCCGCTCGGCGCGACAGTTCCGTGACGATGTCGGTTCCAGGTCTTCTGCGGTCACAGCGTTGACAACAGCGCCCACCGGCAGCACAAATGGCGCGTTGGCTTCCGGGTGCCGGGCCCGTACCCTCGGTATGTGATCACAACCCCTGCCCGTCCGCAACCGGCCCTCGGGGCGACTTCGAGCCCTGCGGGGCGCTGACGTGCCGCCTTTCGTCCACCGCATCACCCCTCACAACTTCACGGACCGCACCGAGGGCAGCTACCGGCCGGGTGGGCTCTCCGGCGACCCGAACCTCGTCGTGGCCGCCCTGGTGGACGCAGTTGACGCGTTCGCCCGCGACAGCGGCGTGGAGCACCTGACGATCGACAACCCGATGCTCGACGGGTTCTTCCACTACTCGTGGCACCCGGGGACAGCAGGCTTCGGACTCACCGACCTCTTCCCACCCGACCGCACGGGCTACTACGACGGCGCACGCATCCCCCGATCCGTCGGCCTCGGCCTGGTGCGCGCGATGCTCCGCCGCAATGGCATCTGGTGCCGGCTTCAGGACGGAGAACGGTTCTTCGTCCATGTCGGCGAGGATCAGCAGCTATACGTCGGCAGCACGGCCCCCTACAACGCCGCGATCGCCCGCTGCCGCGAACTCGGCCTGTACGCCGAACGGATCGAGGCCTCACCATACGACCCGGCATTCGACCGGACGGAGGTGCTACCTCCGGCCGACGACGCGTTCTGGACCGCGCTCGCCGCCCTGGTCGCCGAACGCGATGGCGTACTCCTGGAGGAAATCTACGTCCGCAACGGATCCCGCTGGCACCGCCTGACGCCCGCCAACCTCGACGCCGTACGCACCGCGCTGACTCCGCGCGCCAGGCTGGCCGTCTGGCCGGACCTCACCACCGACATCGACCCGATCCTCGACGCCATGAGCCGGCCCGGCAGGCTTGAACTCCTCGTCGTGCAGCAGCCGGACGGCCGGATCTACACGCGGATCGCGGACCCGTGGATGGCATCCCGTACGGACGCCTACGGATACTCCCGGCGGTCCGACAGCCTCGCGCTGGTCCCACTCCAACCGGCCGAGCGCAACCCGCTGATGGCCGCGGCCCTGCCCGACGAGGACGGCGTCCTGCGTGCCCGGTGGCGTACCGACCCCACCCGGGCGGACCAGCGCCGCGCTTTCCTCCGCACCATACGAAGGGGCGAGATCCGCACCGGGAAGGTGGCCTCGACGCCCCGATTCGGTGTCTTCGTCGACCTGGACGACGATCTCGGGCGAGCGATGGGCTTCATCAACGTCCCCGAGCTGTCCTGGACACACTTCGAGGCCATCACCGACATCGTGCAGGTCGGACAGGAGATCCGCTTCGAAGTCCTCGGCGTTGACCTGGAGCGCGAGCAGGTCGCGCTGTCGCTCAAGGACCCCCAGGAAGACCCGTGGCGGCGCTACTTCGCCACCCACCACGTCGGCGAGGTCGTCCCCGGTACGGTCACCAAGGTCGTCCCTTTCGGCGCCTTCGTCCGCATCGAACCGGGCATCGAGGGCTTGGTCCACCTCGTGGAACTCAGCGCCCACGAGGTTGCCTCACCTGCGGAGGTCGTCCGGGAGGGTGACGATGTCCGCGTCATGCTCATCGATGAGGTCGACTTCGCACGCCGCCGCATCCACCTCTCCGTCCGGCGAGCCACGGAAGCGTCTGCCCACGACCCGACCGCCGCCGGCTTCGACACGACGCAGTAGCGGCACGGCGGAGGGTCGCGGCAGCATCGACGACGGAGAGGCATAGGGGCACTTGTCGCCACAGCAAGGGATCACCGCAGGTCGGAGCACCATTTGGCCCTTATGCGGGCACGGCGTGAGTGCAGGGGTTCACCGTCTGCTGACACCCGACAGGAGACCATGAGCTTGGCTGTTCGCACGACCCGTCTTGGAAGATCACCATGCGCTCCGCAGCCCACGTCGAGCACGTCTACCGCTGGTGCGGCTGCCGCGACCAGTACGGCAAGTAACTCGCAGGCCGCTGCCCCGATCACGGCACCTGGACGTTCTCCCTCGACATGCCCTCCCCGACCACCGGCGCAACAACATCCGCCGCGACGACTACCCCACCGCCGAAGCCGCCCGAGCGGGACTGCGCCGGATGATCGAGGGTCTGGCGGCCGGCTTCCACCGTCCACGACCCACGCCACCTCGCGGCCACCATCTCCATCACTGCAGGCGTCCCGCTCACCGTCGTATCCAAGACCCGGCGCCATTCGACGCTGTCCACCACCGCCAACATCTACAGCCACCTCACCGCCCAAGCGGCCGCGAAGCCGTCAACACCATCGACACCGCACTCACCCGAATCGACCAGGAGGCGATGATCCGCAGCCCTTCATTCCCACACCGCAACCACCCGGCGACCACAATCCAGGACAGCACAACCACCTGACCCTGATTAAGTAACGAACAGCGGAAACGACTTACCCGGGTAGTGCGGGAGACGGGACTTTTCGCTGCGACCACACTGCGACCACCAGCCGACGGGACATCAAAAAGGCCGCTCCCGCCAGAAGCGGAAACGGCCTACGACCTGCGGTTATGCAAGTCGGGACGACAGGATTTGAACCTGCGACCCCTTGACCCCCAGTCGCCCGGCGATGTGTGCCCCAGCCTGCGGTGCGCTGAACGGAACGCGTTGTCCGTGCGGAAGAACGATCGCTGCGCGCATCGATCTGCCGCGTGTGGTCCCCGCCTTGTCCCCGCCTTCGGCTGGTCTCGCGATGCCACCCAGCCGATGTCGCGGCCGGCAGCGGGTCCCTGTGAGGGCAGAGGCCAGGTCTCCAGCTTCGAACACGTTCCCTGACGGAGAGTGTCGTCGAGAACGGCCTGCACTCTTGCGGGCTTCCACCGAGACTCCAACCTTCATCACCCTGCCGGCCTCATTGGATCCTCGCCCCGGCCCATTGAGACCAACAATGCGCCACTCAACCATCGCCATCAACCTCTACGGCCACCTTCTTGAGAACTCAGCTGACGAGGCCGTCCTGGCCCTCGCCAACGCCCCTGACCGGGCGGATACCGAGCGTGGCTCCGGCCTGGGTGCGGCTGTGCGGCCCGCCGCATAGGGGGGGCCTGGCTGGTGTGGCGTGGGCCGGCTGCTGGTTCATGCTGGCGGCTTGGGGCGGACATACCTGCGGACGTGTGTCACTGGGGCAGGCTAGCGTTGTGCCAGGAAGCGCATTCGTCGCTTCGCCGAGGTAGGGCAGATGGCATCTGAGACCGAGCTTGTCCGGTATATCCGTTTCAGCCTGGACACGCTGGGCGAGCGGAACGCTCACCACGAGTTCGAGCATCTCTGCCTCGGTCTTGCGCGTCGCCGGATTGCAAGCAACCTCCTACCGGCTACTGGCCCCGTCAGTGCGGGCGGGGACCAAGGCCGCGATGCTGAGAGCTTTTGGACGCAGCTCCCGGACGAGATTCCGACGGCGACCACCTTCGTACGCCTCGCCTCGAGGAAGTCGGTGGTCCTTGCCTGCACGATCCAGCGGAGCGATGTTCCGTCGAAGATCAACAGTGACCTGGTGTCCATCTGTTCCAGGGGTGAACCGGTCGACCGGGTCGTCTACTTCACCGTTGCGGCCGTCCCTGTGGGTAAGCGGCACGATCTCCAGCAGGTGGCTCGGGGACTCGGGGTTGGGCTCGACATCTGGGATGGGCTCGGCATCGCTCAAGAGCTAGCCGAGCCCGATCTGTATCACCTGGCCGTGGCGCACCTGCAGACACCGGCGGAGATGGCACCCGCGCCACCGGATTCCGACAAGGAGCTGCCGGACTGGTACCTGGAAGCGCGTGCGCGGTGGCGCGAGCGCGTGGAGGTGCACGGTACCTCTGGTGAACTCGTGGACCTTCGAGCTCCGTTGCGACACGCGACGTTCTCGGACGTCGCTCGCGCCGATGTGGCCGAGTGGATCGGCCACGCGCACCGCATGCTGGCTGCGACCGCGTCGGACGATCCGGTGCGCTCGCTCCTCCACTACGAGATCGCCGTCGCGACGCTACGCGGCACGGGCACCCTCCGGCCAACCGACCACCTGGTCCGCGCATTCTTCTCTGCGGTCCTGCCCTCCACGAGAGACTTGGGCCTCCTCCGGGACTGCAGTGTCCTGCACAGCTACACCCACGGGGCGTGGCGGCGCCATCTGACGGACGTCACAGTTGAGGAGCTGGCCGGCTGGCAGCAGGCCCTCAGCGACCGCGTCAACGTGCTACTCGCCGAGGATCCCCCGCCCAACCGCGGAGCCGAACTGCACGCCCTCGCTGCCCGCATCGCCTTCCATGGCCGTTTGGACCCGACTGCCCGACCGGCAGCGCGGTCCGGGCATCAGGCCGTTGTCGAAGTCGTCGAGGACGATCCCGATGTAAGTGGCCATCAACTCGTCGACATTGATGCTGGTATGTCGGCGCTTGCGAAGCTATGCGATCTCCTACCGAGCGCCCCGCTGTTCCCCGTCGACGGCACAGCGGAACTGTTCTCCTTCCTTTCACCGCTTCTGACCCGCCACCGCCACTACCGCCGAATCAACCGTGCACTCAATGAAGCCGCGGCCCTGGCTCCCGGGGGGATCGGCAAGGCCAAACTCAGCCGCCAACGTGCGGTTCAACTCCTGCGGGCCGAGGACCTCCTCGGGGCCCTCGACGAGATCCACTCGATGAAGATGAGCCTGTGGTCCGGTGACACCCTGGAGGACTCCCTCCAGACCATGCTGTTCGCCGCTCAGACCTATGCGCAGCTCAACCTCTACCTGGCCGCGAAACAACATGCCCTGACGGCTGCGACGGTCGCACAGTCCACTGGTCGCAGTGACGTCAGCGAATTCATCGCACGCGGCATCCTCAGAGCCGCTGAGTACGACTTCCTCGCCGGAAGCTGGCTCAGCTCGGCCACCCTCGCCCAGGTCGGTGTCCGCGCCCAGGCGATGTTCGCCGACGACCCGTGGAACCTCGAACTCCACACCGAGTTCGCGGCGATGGTTGCCGTCCAATGCCGAGCCCTGGAGGTAGCGCGCGCCAGCCGGCCCGACCTCGTGCCGCATCTGGAGCACCTCCATGCCTCCACCGACCTGGACACTCTTCTGGAGCCAATCCTCAGCGAACTGCCCGCCGCGGATCCCCAGGCTCCGCGCAGTTTCAGCGACTGGGCTCAGATCGCCATCGATCACGGAATGGGCATGCCGTTCAGTGATATCGGACCGATCCGTACCTACCGCTGGCAGGCGTACGGCACCACCTGGACGGTCAGTGCCTACAACCAGCGCGACCACGTGCTGGCCGCGGAGCGATTCGCGGCGGCCGCTCAGATCGCAATCGTGGAACTGGGCCGACTTGATCCCCTCCTGTTGCCCTGCGAGATCAAGATCCGAGTACGTCTGGTGGAGAACGGGTCGACGGTGTCCGAGAGTGCGGACGGATGGTCCGTCGGCCTGTCGCCAACCGATCCGAACGAGCCGCATGAGCACCAAGTCGAACTCTTCAATGTCATCGTCCAGGTCTTGCTGGCCCACTCGCTTCTGCCACAGGACGCGTTCATGCGACTGGTCGATGATGCCTTCGCCGAGGGGTTGTGGCACAAGGTGCTCATGGGCCGTCCCTATGACGAGCTCCTCGGAATGCTGCCCGCCACAGCGTTCGAACGGATCGTCGATCTACCAGCTGTGGACACGCAGTCGCACGCCCCGGCCGAGCACCCGTTGCTGGCAGCCCATAGCTCAGCGGGCCCACTGGACGACGCCGATCAGCTCATCGTGATGGTACGCAACAGGTACGAGCGCCTGCCGCAGATCCTCCGGTACACGCTCCCGAGGCTCGCTGGTGATCTCGGCTTCCGCAAAGTCGTCGCGTCACTGCGAGAGAAGGGATGGCTGGACTGGCACATCATGGCTGCGGTCGCCGTCGAGGTCGTCAACGAGCGAGTGCGCCACGAGGGCGTACCGATTCCGCCGCGTACGGAGGCGGATGCGCGACGTGCGACCGCCGTGATGTTCCGTGCCGAAGCCGTGGAGGATCCTCGGCTTCCGGTCTCGATGTTCACCGGGGAGCGCCTTACGACAGCCCTGACGATCTCCGCCATGCATACCATGCGGAACCTAGGCCTTGAGATGCGTCAGCGCCGTCCTGACAGCGGAGCGGTCCTGGACTTCCTGGCCACCCGTTACGCCTACTGGAGCCTGGACGTACCCCACGATGACCCGTTCTCTGGCTCCACAGAGTCCTCAGAAATCCTCTGAAGCTGCGGGAGACGCAGTGCGTCCGAACTGGGGGACAGGCACTACCGGATGAGCAGCGCTGCGCGGAGGCCGGGTTCTTTCAGCTGGAGGAGGAGCTCGCTGTCGTTCTCGAAGAAGATCTCTGCAGCGGGTTCGAGGGCCTGGTGGAGCATGGCTTGCACGACATCGGCTATCGGCTGTTCCTGGATAGTCCGGGCCCACATCTCGGCCGTGACGTGATCGCCTCGGACGGTGGCGGTCGTCCATTGGGCGATGCACGCCTTCGTGACTCGGTAGGCGCTCACTCTGCCCTTGGCCAGGATCGCGCGGTTGAGGTGGAACAGGTCGATGGTCGCCTGGCCTCTGGGGGTGAGCGGGTAGTACTGGCCGACCGCGAGGACGAGGCGCAGGTGGGGTGCGGGGTCTTCGGCTGTCGGGTCGATCAGCAATGGGCTGCCGTCGTCGCCGAGTGGGAAGCCAGTTCCTTTGAGGTGGCTGTTGCACAGGGAGCAGGCGAGGACGTGGTTGGTCCAGTCGAAGGCTCTCAGGGGGTGGCGGTCGATCGGCTCGAAGTGGTCGATGTCGGTGCCCTGGTTGTCGCCGCAGTACATGCAGCGTTCTCGGCCGGCGGCCATCTCGGACAGCAGCTCGCGCAGCCGGGCGTGGACGTGGGTGCGCACAGTCGTGTGCTTCCACAGCCTGCGTGCCTCGGTCTCGGGCTTTTCCGCCAGGGCGATGTTGCAGGTGCAGTCCGCCATCCGGGAGCGGGGCGGCTCCGGCAACGGGAGCCGTTTGATGCGGATCACGCGACGTGTCCGGTGAGGGAGTGCAGTCGGGCGGCCACCTCGTCGACGCGGGCGCTGGGTGAACTGGTGAGGGTGTGCTTGAGTTGCCGATAGGCGGCGAGTTCCTCGTCGCTGGCCTGTCCGGCCACGATCTTCATCTCCAGGGAGACCAGCAGCGCGCGTGCCTCGTCCGCTCGCTCGGAGTAGGGGGTGTCGAGGCCGAAGAGTTCGGAGAGAACCGCGTCGTCCCCGCTGCCGAAGACCACGCGGTCGTACAGCTCCGCGCCGACGACCTCGGGCGGCTGCTGGCTGTCGGGGCCGGGCAGCCGGATCAGGCCTCCTGGGTCGGCGGCCTGGCAGATGTAGGGGCTGTGGGTGGTAACGATGAACTGGATGAGTGGGAAGTGCTCCTTGAGCCAGCCACCGATGCGCTTCTGCCATGAGACATGCAGGTGGGCGTCGATCTCGTCGATGATCACCACCCCGGGAAGGACCACCGCAGGGTGTCCGTTGTCGTGGACCAGGTGGATGGCACCGTAGGTGTCGTGGAGCTGCTTGAGGATGTCGACGACGAGCGCCGCCACGGTTCGGTACCCGTCGCTCATCTCGCGCAGCGCGAAGGACCGTTCGCCGTGGGCCACCCACAGGCCGTCGGAGTCGACGTTGCGGATCGTATAGTCGTCGGGCAGAAGGTCGTCACCGAGGATCTCCAGTGCGATGAGTTTCAGCTCCGCCGCGCCCGGCTTCCTCTCCAGGGTGCGCAGGTGCTGCTCGATGAGCCAGCTGACGCCTTCCGCGAGTGAGGCGTCCTCGTGGAAGAGGCTGGTCAACCGCGCCACGGCGCCCGCACCCGCCATCCGCCGTTGCACCTCCCCCGAGCCGCCGGCCAGGCGCCGGAACGGCCCGTACCCGGCGCAGAACCAGCCCACGGGATTGTCCGCCCACGGCCCGCGCTGAGCAGTTGTAGCTCGCTTGTACGACTGGATCTCCAGGGCCGGCTGCGCGGCACGGCCGGAGACCGACCCAGGGTCCGGCGCGGTCCACTTCAGGCCCGCCCAGAACGGCCCAGCAGGGGGACGGCCCGTGGTGAACCGGTCATTGCCCGAGTCGTAGTCCAGGCAGACCTCTGCATATGCAGGGCCCGGTTCGGTGCCGATCCACGAGTCGAAGCCGGTCACCAGACCCCGCGCCGCGCTGGGTCCGCTGACGGCCAGCGCGATGGCGCGCAGGAGCGTGGTCTTTCCGGATCCGTTACGGCCCGCCAGGACCGTCCATCCCGCATAGGAGCCGTCCGGCCTGGTGAGATCGAGGTCCACGTCGCGGGAACCGTGGAAGCCGCGCACGTTCCGGACCCGCACGTTCTTGAGGTACATCTCCGTCCACCTGCCCGTTCTCTCAATGACGTGCACGACCAGCCCCGTCCCGTGCCCATGACTCTAGCCGCGGGCCCGCCCGAAGCCGGAACACATGCGCGTAGCCGCCTGCGGCCTGTCCGCGAGACTCGTTCGCGTCCCCTGGACCCCGCTGCAGCACCGCTATCGCCGACGAGGCCGCGGCTGCCATCGGCAGCCTCCGGCCGGACGGCCCTGCCCTCGGCCGGTCCAGCCGTCTCCAACAGGGTCTGCGGGGTTTGGCGAGAGCGGCGGGTTCGGTGGCTAAGGTCCGCCGCGGCCGATCCCGAGGACGTCGTACAGGTGGTGTCCTGCGCCCCAGCGGGCGAGGCGCTCGTGGTCGACAAGGTGGAGTGGGTGCTTCTCGGCGAAGGCGACGGCTGGTGCCGAGAAGCCGTTCAGGCCAACTTCCTCGGCAAGGACTGAGCGGCTACTGCGAACCCGGATCATAGGGCCACATCTGGCGATCCGCCGGACGGTCGGCGGCCGAACGTACAGTGTCGGGGGCGTCGCTCCCGGGGCACGGGCTGCGGACGCAGGGCATCCCGCAGGTCGAAGGTGGGGCATTGGACAGCAGCGAGTACGACGAGTACGAGGCCATCGTCAGAGTCCGGAAGGGCGCGCGTTTCACGCAGTCGAGGAAGACGGAGGGTGCTCATCGCGGAATGACACGTGACCCCGATACCAATCAGGTGGGTCAAGCCGAGATCTTCTTTAAGGAGAACGAGCCGGACCCGGTGGCGGCGTACCCGCAGGGCGGGCTCGACCACGACCAGTACGAGTCGGAGGCCCGAGCCCAGGAGCGTCGGGAGAACGCGGAGTTCCTCGCCGAGGTGATCGTCCAGATCAGTCTCAAACTGGCGGAGAAGGCCGCGCCGCACGTCAGGAAGTGGTGGCACGAACAAGCGCTTCCAGCGGTGAAGGCGAAGTGGAACGACCAGGCGATCCCGTCCGTGAAAGCGAAGTGGAGCAGCCTGGCACGAAGTCGCACTCGTGACCACCGTGCTGAGACCGCGGAGGACCCGCAGGAAGTCGTCACCGCTTCAAGCGACTACCGGACGACCATGAGCGGTGCGGAGGCACGGAAGCGGTTCGCTTCGGCGCTGATGGCCAGGATATACAGCGACGGACAGCTACGGCTGCTGCGCAACGCCCGGATCGTGGACGACGGGAAGGACGGTCCGGAGGAGCTGGAGGTGGCGGACGATCTCACGCCTCAGCGCATCGGGGAATACGTTGCGTTGATGCTCGAGGTGAACCCTTCGCTGCTCGGTGAGGACACCCTCGCCGAACTCGAGAAGCTCGTCGCGAAAATTCGAGCCAGCGGCGGCAACGTTCCCATCCCGAGAGCGGAAGGTGTGCTGCCGCACGACGACGGGCTGACGAGGAACAGGGGGGGCGACCGCGGTGGGATGAGCCCCCAGGTCGTCGAACTCGCCGAAGATCCAACCGTCTTCAGGGCAGGCCGCGACCTCAACGCCAGCGTCTGACAGTCGAAGGACGGTGCACCCACGACTGCAGCACCTCCCGCTGAGCATCGGTGACCGATAACAGCGTCCCGCTTCGGCGTGCGCCTGTGGTCAGCGGACCGCTTGGCTGAGGAGAGTGGTGTACGCCGCCGTCTTCGGCCTCGTCCCCCTGCTCATCACCCTCGCCATCCTGGCGGTGCCGTGCGAGGCAACCTCACCCTCCTGCAGGCCACCGCCGTCACCGGCCGCTGGGGCACCTCCTCCCACGGCCACCTCAGCGCCATCATCGGCGCGCTCGCGCCATGGGTGGGCGCCGCCCTCCTCCCGGCCCTCGGGAGCCCTCCACGGCTCTTCGCGGTCCTGGCTGCGATCTCAGTTGTCGGCACCTCGCTCGCGCCGGCGAGCGCAGCTGGCCCGTCGCCCGGGCGGGTGGATTTGGCCGGACCCTGCCGGGTTGCCGGAGCGGATCGCTAGCCTGCCAGCATGCCGTCCACTACCGCCACGTACCGGATGGACCTCGGCCTTGTGCTCGATCCCGACGTCCCGCCCGGCCCCCTCGGCGACTTCGAACTCGTCTGCTTCACGTCCTCCTCTGGCAAGGGCAAGCTCCACGGGCAGGAGACCTGCGGTTCACTGCGATCCTCCACCTCCGTCCAGCAGTCGACGCTGGCGCTCCGTGAGGCCCAGGGCCGGCTGTGCGCCACCTGCCGATGGCCGCTGCCAGCCGACATCCCCCTCGTCGCGTTCACCGACGCCGTCCGCGTCATCCGCCAACTCGAGGCGTACGCCGGACCGGAGCCTCATCCGGATACCGACTTCGACGAAGCCGAGGAACGCGACGCCGCGGCGGCCATGGCCATCGGTGAATACCCGCAGGAGCACGCGGGCTCGGCGGACGACGGCAAGGCGGAGGAGGTCGACGACCGGATGGAGTGGGAGCGGTTCGAACGCGCCCGCCTCATTCGTGAGCGCCACCGGGACCACTGGCGCTACCTCCACGGCTACATGCGCGAAAGCGTCGATGCCGTCGCCGCCCATCCATGGCTCTGCCCGTTCGCCGAACCCCTCCAGCACGCCCTCGCGGCCCAGATCGAGCACGAACGCCAAGCCCTGGCAGCGCTCCTGCGCCCCGACGCTCTCCTGGACAGCTCCGTCGTGCCGAGTCTTTCGGTCCCCAACCTCACCGCCGGCCCCGAGTTCGCCGGCCTCGGCCCGAATGCCGACAACATCCTGCGCACCGCGTGGACCAGCTGGCAGCACACAGCCGCCACCACGTGGAGAGCCCTGGAGGACGACGACTTCGCCGCGCGCAGCGTAATCTACGACGCCTTCGGGCGGCGCCGGAAGGGCCGTGACGAAGCGTTCGCCGCCCTGGACCGGCTCACCTCCCGTTGGATCGACGCGGCCCGGGTCGCCGTGGCCGAGCACCGCGGTGCTCCGCGCCAGCTCGTCGGCGTCAAACTCCCTCCCCTGGAGCGCGGGGCCTACAGCGGACAGAGGCGTGACCCGCTCACCGACTGGGAAGCTGGCGTCATCGCCACCCACCAGGTCGCCGCCAACTGGAGCGCCTGCACCATCGCGCTGCTCCTACCGCACCCCGTCGCCGAACGCCTTCTCGCCGATGCCCCCGCCTCCCTGTCAGCGGAACGCCTGGACACCGAGGAGTCCGGCCTGCCGATCACCACCTTGCTGACTCGCTGGACGCCGCAGAACGACCTGCCGTAGACGCCGAAAATCAGGCACACTCCGTGACGGTCCAGCCCTCCTACTCGAGGCGCAGCGAGCCGTGCGAAGCTACGGTCGACCGGGTCGGGGGCGCAGTTCGGCCGGGGATTTCCAGCGAACTGGCCTTGTCACAGGGGAGGTCTAGCGTTGGCGTGAAGGCGCCTATCGATGAAGGGAGTTGGCCATTGCTCGTCGGTGAGTACCTGAACTGGCAGGAGGGCAATCCGATCGTGCCCTTCGAGAACGCACGTCGGGCTGCGCCTGGGCGGGGGCCCTGTCGGCTTCACCGGTGGTTCGCGGCTGGCGCGCTGCGCTGCACCTTCTGCGGTACGGACGTCTACTGTCCCTGCGGCCAAGCCGAATTGGATCCCGCGTTGCAGGCCCGGTTGAAAGGAAGAGACCTCTTCAGTCGGCGGGCGACTCTGGACCACGTAAGGGCCCGGGCCCTCGGCGGTCTCACTGAGGCTGCCAATGTCGCGGTGGCCTGCTGGTCATGCAATTGCAGCAAGGGGGATAGGCACTTTCCCGGCGAGTGGATCCCGCACCGGGACGCCTCCACCTACGTCAACGGGGGTCAACTGCCTGACCTTTCGGGACTCAGCCGGGCGGCCCAGCGGCTCGGGCGGGCGATTGAGTTGCTGGATTCCGGCGAGGTGGGTCCATCGGTTATGGAGCTCGCTGAGACGCATTCGTGGAGGACGGACGGCGTCCACCGGGCGATTGAGGAGATGTTCCGTGCGAAAGCCTTTCGTGTCTCGGCCCATCCGTGTGTGCCGTCGAGCCGGTTCTTCACGCCCGTGCCCGATCCCTCAGACATGTGGGCCGGCACGATTTGGGTCGACGGCTGGTCGTGAGGCCAACGTATCGGGGGGGGCGCCGGTGGCACCTGCACATGGTGCCGAGTCAGGACCAGCCCGTCGTATCGCGGTGGTCGAGCCGAGGTCTACGAGGGTTGAGTTTCTCAGCCACTCTCTGCTCCCGCACGTTCAAGTCGAGCGCTGCCGGTGCGAGCGGACGTACTGACGATCGATGCGGTGCCATGGGTGGACGGTAAGCGGACCCAGCGGTCGCCCTGTCAACGAGTCGATTATCTCCAATTCGTCGGTGAGGTGACGGGCTCCGTTGTCGAACAGGATGTGGCAGTTCGGGCAGAGACACAGGAGGTTTTCAAGCCGGTCCGGGCCGTTGTCTCGCCCGAAGGCTTTGATATGAGCGCCTTCGCTGTATGCACCGTTTGGCAGCGTGAGCACAATGCTACAAATCTGACAGCGGTGTCCATACCATTGTTTGAGCTTCTGGACGATCGCGGTGTCACGGCTTCGATCACTGTCATCTTTGTTAGCGCTAAGCGTTCTGCCCGTTTCTTGAGGTCGGTGGACCCACCGATCGCCCGTGAACGGGATCACCTCATCGGTGCCGGTGGTCCCCTCCACTGTGGCGTCCACATTGGCGAGGGTTTGCTCTACCAAGTCGAAGGGTGCGCCGATCAACTCGGTTGTGTCGAGGCAAGCTCGCCTGGCCAGCGTCCACGCCGACTCGACGTGGACGCCTCGGATCGTGTCTGACTGCTCAGCTGCTGCGAGGGCTGCCGCGATCCGAAGGCAGTGGCCGCCGATCCGAACGAAGAACATGGCCTGCCACTCCGGCAGCTCGCCCTCAAAGGCATCCTCCATGCTCACTCGGATCGGGTGCAGCTTCGCAGCGGCGTTGTGGTCCAGTTGCAAAGTCGGCTCTTCTTGGAAGACCCAGTGATAGGCTGACTCCAACTCCCCTGACCAGGCAGCGTCCTGTTGAGTCATGGTCTTTGTCCTACCGGAAGGCGCGCGCCGAACGAGGTGGAGCATCCGGGAGTACGTGGAGGCACCCATAGTGACGGTGCCGGCATGCCAATCGCGACGATCCACCTCCCACATCGCTCCGACTGAGAGCGAAACGGCACGACGGGGCCGAGGGTACTCGCTCACCACCACGGGCTCGGGTCCGTCCCATGCCTGCCGCAGAATGCTTTCGAGGCTCATGTCCATAGTGAGGCGGCCTCGGTAAGGGCGGAACGGGCTGCCGGTGAGGAGAAGGCCTCTGGTGGTCGCACCTCTCCGCTCGGCTCGCCACGTGCGCTGCGCGGCTTTGCTGAACTCCTTATCTTCACTGACATCCTCGTGGGCCGGAAGGGACCGTAGCGGCTGCTCTTGGGCGCCGCTACGGTTCAGCAACTCCAGTAGAGATGACTGTCCGTAGCGATCGTCCGTCGCGAATAGAGCCCACACCGGCGTCGGCCATTTCATGAGGCCCATGCCGATGGACGAGGCTGGCGCGATGGATGCCGACCACCAGCAGAGCACTGTTGCGTACACATCGACAGCGTCCACGCCTCCTTGTGCTGCGATCTGCTTCGCCATAGCCCCCAACGGACCACGCAGGACAACTCTGTTGAACACCTAATGCCTCTCGTCCTGTTTGCGGCTGCGTAGCCAGTGCGTGTCATGCGGCACCTCGTCTGGCGATGCGAGTGCGAGCCTCGACCGGAGACCACCGAGTACGGACCATCCTCGTGGTGACTCTCTACATGATGTATTCCTCCATTAGTTCGGCGTGGTGGACGATTGCCGGCCAGGTGGTGGCGATCGTTGTGTGGGCGTGGAAGCGTCGTTGGGCATGGACGTACATGGCCCAGTCCGCGGGATCGTCGCCGTCCTGGAGGAAGGCGGGGACGATCTCCAGGGAGCTGGGGTTGACGCAGGTCCGGGTCCGGTTCGCGGTCTGGGCGGGGTCGAGCTTGGTGACGCCGAGCGCGGTCTGGTTCTGGTCAGAGCGCGGGTTGATGCCCCAGAACGCGCGTTCCGCGATGTCGACTAGACCGGAGTGCCGGCCGTAGCGGGTGATGGTGGTCGCTTCTTCGGTGTCGTCCTCAACGGCTGTTTCCTCGGTGACGCCGAAGGCGCGGGGGACGGCGCTGCGGTCGCTGGCCTCCCTGAGCCTGATGATCCTCAGACCGGGCTGGTCTCCGGGTTTGCGGCCGCTGGGGAGGTTGTCGGTGCTCTTCATGTCGACGCCGGGCAGCACCAGCTGGTCGATGGTGATGCGACTGTCCTGCAGCCAGGGCCACAGTCCGTGCTCGCTCATGCGTGCGCGGCGCACGAGCAGCAGCCGGTCGGCCGTGGAGTCGAGGGCGAGGGCTTGGGTGACGAAGTCTGCGAGGGCGGCCCTGGAGGTTCGTAGGCTGATGCGTCCTCGGCCGGCGACGAGTGCCTCGGGCAGTGCAGTGAGCGGCATGGGCTGCTCGGTCGGGTGGCTGGGGGTCGGCATCAGCTGTGCGGTGGGCTGCATGTCTGTGTGCTGGCGGATCAAGATGGGGACGACGCGCTCGCCAGCGGGGGCGATCCAGACGGTGACCAGTTCGAACGGGCCGTCGATCCCGTGGGGCGCGGGCAGTGTGGGGAGGTGCCCGGCCTGGCGGAGCGCGTCGTGGAGTGCCGCGGCACAGCGCTCGATGTCGGTGGTGGAGAAGTCGGTTCCGGCGAAGCGTTTGGCCAGGGCGGCCTTGGTCGGGTTGGGGTTGGCGGGAAGGACGGGGCGCAGGCACTGCACGTTGCGGCGCAGGGTCGGCAGGAAGGCTTTGAAGAGTGGCTTGGGGTCGCCTTGGCGGGTGCGGGAGAAGTACGCGCCGCCTTCCATTTCGACGATGCAGGCGATGGTTTCGGGGAGGCGGGGGAAGGCTGCGGCGATTCTGGCGGTGCGTTCAGCTTCACCGCGCTGGTAGGCGGCGCGGCGTACTTGCGGGTCGGGGTCTGTGGAGCGCGGCAGGCCGGCGGTCAGGTCACCTGGGTCGCAGCGGTTGAGGGTGACGTTGATCGGCCCGGTGAAGGTGGCGGTCGTGTCGGTGGCCGGGCTGGCGGGTGTGAGGCCGAGTTTGGCGCTGGCGGCGGTCAGGAGGGCCTGCCAGGTGCGCTCGGAAGTCGCCCAGACTTCGAGCGTGTAGGAGAGAACACCGAGGATGTCGATGGGGTGGCGGGATTTGGCTCGGGTGCGGGCCTTGGGGCGGGGGGCGAGGGGACTCAGACCCTTTTCTTCGAGTTGCTGGGCGATCTGGTCGAGGATCTCCATGTGGTCGCGTGGTTGGTAGCCGGTGCCTACGGGATGATCGTGGGTAGCCCGGGCCTGCGGGGCGTCGGGATCGGCCGGATGCCGGTAGGTCATACCAGTGCTGTGGACCAGGTGGGCGGCGAAGGGCTGGGTTGCCGCGTCAGCTGGGGCGGTGCGCAGCTGTTCGAGGTTCGGGGGTTGATGGTGGGTGAGGCGGGCGAGGATCCCGGCAACGCCAGGTTGCCAAGACCACTCGCTGCGCTCTCCTCGGCGGCGGATGGTGACCGCGCTCTGGACGAGCATCGGTCGTTCCCTGCGGTGGACGAATCCTTCCTTGGCAAAGAGCAGCACGCTGGCGTTTGGATCGCCGTAGCCACGTCGGGGGATGTAGTCGGGCGGATTGGCAGCGAACCGCGTCATGCTGAGGTCAGCGTGCAGGTGGACCTCAGGGCAACCAGGCACGGTTTCGAGGTGGAAGGTCAGGGTGTCAACACTCGCGCCGACCGCTCCCTGTCCGTCAGTGAGAAGTTCTGGCATGCCCAGGTGGACGGTGCGGCGGCCATCACTGCGGGTGGGACCGAGGAGCAGGTGGCGCGGGTGCCCGAGGATCTTCAGGCCGGTGGTGGCCAGGTGCTCGGCAACAAGGCTCGGCAGGAGGTTGAAGACGTGGTCGGGCGGGTGGGCTGTGCCATTTGTGTGGAGGCCATGGCGGGCAAGGTCGAGGTCTTCGGGTACCCATTGGAACTCGCCGGCGCTGTCGAGCAAGGCGTACCAGTCGGTGCCGGGCTGGTGGGGTGCCACGCGTGAAGAAGCCCACTCGGCGAGGGCGATGAGCGGCAGGTCGGGGTCGACGGGGGTGCGAGCCCGCAGCCAGGCGGGGTCGCGGAGGTTCCAGTGGACCGAGGTGATGTCGGGGTCGATAAGGGTGAGGAGGTCTTTGAGGGAGTCGGTCGGCAGGTTGTCGGGTCCGCTGCGGGCGCGGCGGCCCGGGCGTGTGCTCCAGGCGTCCTCTAGGAGAGTGAGCATGGCCGGCGGGCAGGTGGTGCGGTAGCCGGTACAGCGCCAGGTGGCGTCTGGGGTGAAGGTGAGGACGGAAGCTCGGGTGTGGCGGTAGGCGGGCATCAGCGGTGGCCCCAATCGATGGAGTCGAGGAGGTGGGAGGCCAGGCCCCAGCAGGCCTGGGCGAGTTCATGGTTGAGGCGTTCGGCTGTAGTGGCGGTCGGTCCAGGGGTGGCGAGCCAGCCGTGGAGCAGCTGTTGGGCGGCGACGATGACGCTGGTGCGTGCGGTGTCGGGTGCCGGGTCGTCAAGGTCGGCGGCGCGGGGGGCGAACGCTGCGTCGCACAGGTAGACATCGACCTTCTCATTGCCACGGATGCCGCGGCCGAGGGTCTGGTAGAGCGGGACCAGGAAGTTACCGACGAACGCAGCATGCTCCGTCGGGTCGGTCAGGCGACTGAACAAGACGGGCTCGCCCACCCGTCGCTGCCAGCGGCGCCGTTCGCTCTGTCGCAGGACACGGGCCAGGTCGGTCGGGTCAGTGTGCCCGGGAAGGGTCAGGTCGACGGGCCGGTGCAGTCGGCGCATCGCTTCCTGGCTGAGGAGGGACAGGGGGAAGGTCGCGTCGTCAGTGGGCGGATGGATGCGGGCGAGGTAGAAGACGGCGCCCAGGGCCGCGACGCCGCGGGTGTTGAGGATGTTGTGGCCGCGTTGGATGGCTCCTTCGGCAGCGACCAGGATGTCGGCACCTGACGTGGCGAAGGTGGCGAGGCGCCTGCGGGGGAGGCTGTGACTGGTCGGTGGGTCGTCGTCGCGGATGACGTGGAGGGCGGTGTAGCGGGTCTTGTGGTTGATGTAGTCGGCGACGATCTCGGCGTCACGGGTGCTCTGGACTGTGAACAGGACCTGCTGGCGGTCTGCGGCAAGGTGCTGGCGTGCCTGTTCCAGCAGTGACCAGGCGGCGCCGGGCATGGGGTTGCAGATGCCGTCGGCCACGGCGCGCAGGGCCTGTGCGTGCCGTACAGGGTCTCCGCCAGTGCCCGAGACGAAGACCGGCCGGCCATCGGGGTAGCGCCGTGGGCGGTAGAGCATCCGGCTTTCCTGCAGGGCCGCGCGTGCCGTGGGCGGTTCACGGAGTACCAGGTTGGGTGGGACGTCGAGGTGGTAGCGCGGTGAGGCCGGCATCCAGCTGGTGGCGGAGGCAAGCAGCACGTTGGGGCCGTCGATGCCCTCGGGTGTCAGGAGGTCGTGCAGGTGGTAGAGCAGCCAGCGCCCGACGCCGCGCAGCCACAGGATGCTGAAGGAGCCACTGTCGCCGCCGGGGTTGGGTCGCCATTGCAGTGCCATGAGGTTGCCGGCTGCCTGTTCGGGGATGAATGCCAGGAGGTCGCGGGGTGGTTGGTGGCTCCAGAAGTCCTCGCCGTTGCCGATGGGCGTGCTGGTGATGGCCGGTAGGCGTTGTGCGACTTCGAAGAAGGACGTGGTGATCCGGGCGGCCCACAGGCCGGCCTGGAGGACCTGGGCGAGCGCATCGAGGGAGCGGCGTGGCGTGGTGTCAGCGTCCAGCGAGGGCTGGTGTGCCTGGATCCACGCTTCGGCGGCTTCCTGCGCGCTCGCGGCGGTGTCGTGGGTGGCGGTCATCGCCTGGACGAGTTCGGCCCAGTCCTCGGGCGGTGCCTGGAAGGGGGCGGAGACGAGCGGTTTGAAGTGCTCGTCGAAGTAGACGTCGGCGGCCTCCTCCAGGTCCGCCTTGTGCGTGAAGTCGTTGCGCTCCCCCAACCCGTGAAGGTTGCGAGCCAGACGACGCAGCAAGCTATATCCGGTGAACGGGCCCTCGGAGATTAGGGCCCGCAGGTCGTCGGCGACGGGGTCGATCATGAGCTGGTAGAGCTCCGTCATCGCCTGATCGTGGCGGCGGAAGTGCTTGTCAGTGGCGTTGATGTCGGGGTCGAGCAAGTCGAGGAACCAGGAGTGTTCCAGTTTCTGGCCCAGCCGCTCCCCCACGCGGTGGCTCCAGCCGCGGCCAGGAAGGGAGAGAATCTCGTTCAGGAGGAACTGGTCATCGAACTGCTGCTGCACGGTGTCGGCTTCGTCCACCAGCAGCGCGTCCAAGTGGTGCTGGGCGGCCTCCGCGACGCGGACCTCGACCTGGGACTGCGGCATCAGGGTCGACGCGAGGCCAGCGGCGGTGGTCACCCACACCTGAGCCTGGGCGACGTTGCGTGCCGAGGCGTGCGCGGGGCACTGCGCGAGGATCGGGCAGTCGCCGCGCCCGCTGCGCCCGGCGATGGACAGCTTTCCGGTGCAGGGCCGCTCCTCGCGAAGCAGTGGCTGGCGGTTGGGGCTGTTGGACTGACGCAGGTCCTCGAGGTAGCACTGGTCGTCGGCGAACTCTGCCGCCGGATCGGCTCCGGCGGGGAACGTGGTGTCACCGTCGTGCAGGATCGACCGCCAGTAGCGGTCGGCCTGGAGACCGGTGCGGGTGCGTCCGAAGATTGGCACGGCGTCGATGCCCAGAACCCGCAGGAAGCTGATCTTCGCATAGACGTCACCGCCTGAGGCAAGCACGAAGCCGACTTTGCCGCCGCGGCGGGCAATGATGAAGGCGAGCAGGTCGAGCAGCGTGGACTTGCCGCTGTTCATGAGGCCAACGACGTGCCACAGGCCGTCAATGGACATCTCTTCCAGCCGGCTGTTCAGGCGACCTGTGAGCTGGTTGGCCAGAGCTGCGTCCATGTCCCTGAGTCGCTTGACGAAGTTCCGGTTGCTGACCTCCGGATGGTCGGCCAGCAGCTCGTCCATCTCCTCGGCAGCCCTCTGCAGATCCGCTTCGGTGACGGGAATCGGCTCACGAGTCCGGCTTGTGACGGCCGCAAGGGTGGGCGGCGGCTGCGCCGGGACGAACGTGTCAGGAATCCGGACCTGCTCCCGGGAGCCGTCCGCAAGTGGGAACGTACATGTCGTCCCGGACGGTACCGGACCTCGGACTTGGCGTGCCTTGTACGGGGCGGTCTGCTGAAGGGCCTGCCGGTAGGTGTCATGCCGAGCAGCGGCGTAGGGGCTGGGGCGGCGGGTGAACACGGTTGTCGGGTCGGCCTTGTGCCCGCGCATCTCGCCGGGGTCAAAGCCTCGGACCTGGGCGGGCAGCTTCACGTACAGGTCAAGCTTCTCGCGCAGCGTCCCGCTTCTGGACAGCGGCCCCATCAGCTCGCGCAGTGTCCGGATTTGCGGCTTCAGTTCCGGGCCTAGCTGCATATAGCTGGACAGAATCGGCCACAGCGCGCCCGTGCCCTGTTCGGGAAGGTGGTCGGCCAGGAATGACAGGCCGAGTTCGAGGGCGCAGAGTTCGCGGGGCTTGAGTGTGCCAAGCATGGGCTTTACGCATTCGTCGGCCAGCTCGGCCACGAGGTGGTTGCTCCAGGAAGCGGTGTCCCTCACCTTGCTGCCCCCGCCTTGCTCGCGCGTGCAGCGGCCTGCCGCAGGAAGGCCTTCTCATCGAGGATCTCGATTCCTGTCACCCGGCCTTGTAGCTCACGTTCCAGGTCCGCCCGATAGCCGGGGGTCTGCGCGCGATGGGTGGGGAGGACGATGATGCGCCGACGGGCGGGCACTCGTGGGTCGCTGCAAAATTTGCGGGCGAGGAGCGCTGGGCTGGAGCAGTCCTTCGCATCGAACACCCAGCACTCTGCTGTCTCCTGCGGAAGCATCGGTGTGAACGTAACGGCTCCGTCCCATGCGTCCAGGTGCGGCCACGGCTCGATCTGGACGCGGTCGGCTGGAAGCTCCGCAAGGCCGTCCAACACTCTGCCCTCCACCAGTCCGGGGTCATGGAAGAACTGCCGGGTCGCGCGATGCTGCTGCCAGTAGCCCGCCAGGCAGAGCACCTCGTACGCCTCAGGCCGTCCTGTGCAGCCGGGTGTCCCGCACCTGACGGGGTCGTTGTCGGCCGGGTTGCAACACTGCTGGCATCTACGCAACCGGGCCTTCCCTGGGGCTGGGACTGGGTGAAAGACGTAGGCCGTGCGCAGGAACTTGGCAAGGAAGGTGTCGTTGTCGGAGTCGGCCTTCGGAAGTTCCCTGGCCAGGGCCTGAACATCGCGGTCGCTGAGGACGGGATGGTCGATCAGCAGACGCCGCAACCGGGCGTAGGCCTTCTGGGTCGCTTCCTCGTTAGCGCCGTTTAGCCGTGCACAGAGCAGTAGGGCGGCGAAGGACTGGTTCTGGACGAGTTCCGCCTCGACGTCGGCATGGTGAGCGAGATCAGCGGCCTGCTCGGCAAACTCCGACAGCTCGTCACCCTCCAGCAGTACCGCCTCCAGGTCGGCTCCCGTCAGCTCGAGAGCCAGCGGCCAGCTCCCGAGTGGTCGACGGCACCACTCGAACAGCTCCAGGTCATGAGCGGGCCACTCCAGGCCTAGCGAACGAGCTTTCCACCACAGGCGGCCCCGCGCGTCGCGCCATGCCCTCGGCAACGCGCCCTGCTGGCTGGGCGAGCGCGCATCCCCTTTCCTCGACTGCTCGCGATCAAGGCGGATCTTCGCCAGGGCTGCGCACAAGAGCTCGACTGTCAGGTAGTCGTCCTGCGACTGTCGGCGATCGGGCCCTCTGCGGTCCGTTCGAGCCGTAGGCACCCCGACAGCTGACGTTAGAAGGGGGCCCGTATCCCAATCCGCCGGCGAGGCATCGATAGCCGCAGAGGACAGATTCTGAGTAACGTTCACAGCTACCGTATACAGGGAGCAACCGACAATCAGCGGAACGTGTTGAGCAACTGGCCGGGCATTGGGATAATGCCCCCTCGCCGGGCACTCGGTGGGGCACGCAGGAAGCCAGCGCCTGCTCCGGGCAGCGTCGGCAAGCCCGGCCGTTGACGTTCGCGACGGCCCACGGCAGTGCCCCCGTAGACCGCATCCTCACAGGGTGACCACATGCGCACTCACCTGCCAGGCCGCTCCAGGCCTCGCATCGCAGCGTCGGCGGAGGTCCCCGAGGCGCCCGAAATCGCCATCGGCGAGCCCCCTCCGAATCTTCGCGGGCAGCGCGCAGAAATCTACCGCCATCCAGGACCCTTGCGACTGCGGTTCTTCGCCCGGAGCTGCTACATGAGCTGCACCACCGCTCGGCAGAGATCGGCCTACCCGAGGTCGGCTTGCACGATCTACGCCACACCGCCGAGGTCTGTAGCCGTCGAGGGCATGCCAACAACCCGAGGTGGAAGGCCGGACGGCAGTTCTGCGTAACCGCGAGGACCTCACCGACGAGCAGTTCGCCACCATGTGGAACGCGCTCCTAACTTGCAGCTTCTGCGGACACCTTCTCGCTACGCACCGACCCAGCAGGCCTGCCCCTCACTTGCCCTCACGTAAAGCTATGGCGAGGACGCAGACGGCGACTACGCCTGTCATCGGGGGCGCGGCTAGCTAGCTGTACCCAGGGGACTTGCTGGTTGTTGCTGCTCGGACCGGCCCGGTGCCGGTAACCATCGTCTGCACTCTCTTCCCGCAGCACCGCGCATACGCCCGGTAGCCTTCTCCCTGGCCGGTCAGTATGAGGGAGACATTGACGATCATGTACGAGCGCGGGATGCGGGTACGCCTGCGAGATCGGCTATGGGAAGTGGAGGCGGTACGCGGTGCCGGCGCCGAGACCTTCCTGGACCTGCGCCGTGTAGATAAGGAACGCCCCGGACCGGAACGACTGACCGTGCTGGCGGGGCTCGAGCCCACCCTTCGCCCCGAGTCGTCCACGAAGCTGTCCTTCGAACTCGGGAACCCTCTGCGGTTGAACGAACTGCATGACGCGCTGGCCTTGACCATGGCCCACGGCCGTGGTGACCTCCTCGCGGTGGAGCACGGCCGGATCGACGTCGAGCCGTACCAGCTGGTCCCGGTGCTCGCGGGTATGCGCCAGCCTCGGCTGCGGCTGCTGGTCGCCGATGACGTGGGTCTCGGCAAGACGATCGAGGCCGGCCTGATCCTGATGGAGCTCGCCCGCCGCGGCCGGGCCGATCGCGTGCTTATCGTCTGCCCGGCCGGTCTGCAGGACCAGTGGGTGGAGGAGATGAGGTTCCGCTTCAACCTCGATTTCACCAAGGTCGACAGCCGGAAGTGGCTGGAGGTGCGCCGCGACCACCCGACCACGGTCAGCCCGTGGACCGCGGTTCCGTACGCCGTGTCGTCCGTTGACTACCTCAAGAACAACGTCGGTGCCATCCAGGCAGCGCCCCAGTTCGACGTCGTCATCATCGACGAAGCCCACCATGTGGCCCGCGCCTTCGCAGGCGAGGGCCGGTCTAGCAGCACCGACCGCAGCCGTCTCGCCCGCGCTCTCGCCGACCACAGCCGCGAACTGCTTCTGCTGTCGGCGACCCCCCACAACGGCTACCAGGAATCCTTCGCCAGCCTGCTGCAGCTGCTCTCCCCGCATCTGGCCTCGGACGACGGCCGACTGGACACTGACCTCGTCAAGCCCTACATCGTCAGGCGGCTCAAGGACGACGTCGCCCGCGGCAATCCGCCGCAGCCGATCAGCCGGCGACGCCCGCCGGCACCGATCGAGGTGCGGCCCACCAGCCGTGAGAAGGAGATCCACCAGCGCCTTCGTGGGCACACCAAACGTGTGCTGCGTGCTCTGAAGGACGCGGACTCCTACTATGTTCAGGCCTTCGCGCTCGAAGTGCTGCGCAAGCGGGCTCTGTCCAGCCCCTACGCCCTCCTCCAGAGCTTGCGGCGACGCGCGGCAAATCTCGGTGTCCCCGCCGTTGACCACGCAGGCAAGCGCAGGCTCGACGCGCTGCGCCAGTACCGGGGCGACACGGCTCTGCCGGAGACCGAGCTCATGGCGATGGAAGAAACCGCCCTGGAGGGCGTCGCCGCCCACCTCAAGGCGGATGATCTCCAGGAGGAGCGGCGCCTGGTCGGCCGGCTCTTGGAACAGGTTGAGGCGCTGGCTCCCGGCGACGACAGCAAACTGACCACCTTGCGAAGCTGGCTCAACGGCTTCCGCGCGGGCCGCCGCGGCGAAAGGGTGATCATCTTCACCGAGTACCGCGACACTCTGGAGTACCTGGAACAACACCTCGGAATGGGGCCGTTGCTTCGGATCGACGGGACGGTGCCGCTGGCGAGGCGGCGGGCAGTGCTCGATGAGTTCGCTGGCACCCCCGGGGCGATCCTGCTGGCCACGGATGCAGCGGGCGAAGGACTAAACCTGCAGGACGCCTGCCATGTGCTAGTCCACTACGAACTGCCTTGGAACCCCAACCGCTTGGAACAGCGCAACGGCCGCGTGGACCGCTACGGCCAGCAGCACGTCGTCGAGATCAGCTACCTCTACCTCGCCGAGACCCGCGATGAGGAGATCCTGCAGCGCCTGCGCGAGAAGCTCGGCACGATCACCGAACAGCTGGGCTCCAGCAGCGACATCCTCGGCGTCGCGGGCCGCAGCGAAGTGATCGACGGGCTGCTGGAGGATCTGACCGACGAGGAGTTGGACGAGCGACTGGAACGGGCAGTCCGCCAGGTTCAGGACTACCTCGACAGTAGCGGAGCCCTCGCTCTAATGCGGGGTATGCGTGGCGAACAGGAGGCCGAAGCCGAAGCGCAGACGAAGGACGCCAGGGAACAGGCTCGCTGGCTTCTGCCGGACTTCGAGGAGTTCGCCCAGCTCGTACGTTCTGTCGTCCGGCAAAGCGGCGGTCAGGTCGACGGCGCGGGAGAGGTCCTGACCATCGATGCCGGCCCTCTGCTTCGGCAGTACCCCCAGGTGCCTGAGGAACCGTTCCTGGCCACCTTCACTCGCGATGCCGCACTGGACCCGGCCAACCACGGCGTTGCGTTCCTTACACCGGCTCACCCGCTGGTGCGCGCCGTACTGCAGCGAGTTCGCGCCCGGCTCTACGAGGAGCGCGCGACCGATCGCGTCGCCGTACGGGCCGTCACCGAGGGCGGCGAGGGATGGCTCTTCACCTACAGCGGGCGGATCACTGCGGACGACGGCCGGCTGCTGGAGGAGCCGCTCATCCCCGTCTTTGTTCCGCTCGACGACGACGGAACTCCCGGTCTGCCAGGCGCAGACGAAGCGGCGGACCTCAAGCGGCTGCGCCGGCGCGCCGTTCCGGCCAAGGAGGCCGTCGACCAGGCGCAGAAGCGCCTTTCCAGCGGATTCCAGGTGGCTGCGGATCTCGGCCAGCAAGAAGCCTCACAACGCCTCGCGCGCCGGGTCGAGACGGTCCACGCCCAACTGGCCGCGGACGCTGAGCGTCTGCACAAGGACTTGGCACGCTGGCATAGTGCCGAACTCGTAGCCGCGGAGCAGCGCTTCGCGTCCGCAGTCGGAGACACCTTCCAACTGGGGCTGTTCGCTGACAGCGGGCACGGCGCATTCCACAGCCTCGAGGAAGCCAAGCTGGCTGTCGACACGGAGTTCGACCGCCGGCGAACGGCGTTGGACCGGGGATTCCAGGTGGCCGAGGTGGCCACGAGTGAACCTGTCGGCTGCATCGTGTGCGTGGAGATCCAGGAATGCTGAATGTCACCGTGGCCGGCACCACGCTGTCCACGTACTACCTTGCCGACCCCGCCCTCTTTCTGCGGGACCAGCGGGGCCGCACCGGCGCAGAGGACGCGCTAGAGGGTATCCGGGACGCGAAGCGCGAACTGCGCCGTCTCGTCGCCGATATCGACGAGACGAGCACCGCGGGCGACACCCGCCGCCGGATACTCGCCTGGTTGGCCTGCTTCGGTTGGCGCTTTCCCGCCGGCCTGCCCGCCATAGGAGAGCCAGTTCCTGCCCACCGCGCGCCACAGGATGACCTGGCGCCCCGTCAGCTTGGAGACGATCTGGTCTCCGTGCTCGTGGCCCCGCCCGGCCAGCACCTGGACGCCGCCCCGAGCGGGCGGAAGGTAGGCGGGCTGCGCCCGCAGCGGCAGGCCGAGATGTGTGCGCGGCAACACCAGCTTCCCGCCGTTCTCCTGAGCAACGGCTCGGAGCTGCGCGTCATCCGTCGTGACCCCGGCCTTGGCGGCGAAGCCAGCTACCTCGCTGTGGACCTGCTGGGACTGGCAGAACTTGGAGACGCACACGAGTGGCAGGTCCTCTGGGCACTGCTGCGACCCGAGGCGTTCGCCCCTGACTCCGACGGCGAGGTCCTCTGGAAGCGGGTCGAAGAGGCCAGCGCGGAAGCCGCCACCGCCGTCAGCGAGGACCTCTCCGGAGGCGTTCGCACCGCCCTACGCGCAGTGGCCAACGGTGCGCTCGACCACTGGCGGCGACACGGCCGTGAGCTACCGGAGCCTCGTGCTTTGTTCGCGGACGCTCTCAAGATCGCCTATCGCATGCTGTTCGTCGCGTACGCAGAGGACCGCGGCCTCCTGCCGATCGGCACTCCGTCCTACGACCACGGCTACTCCCTGCGTGCGCTCCGCCGCCAGCTCCACGAGCCCGGCACGGCGTGGGAGCCAGACGGCGGCTACCTGTGGGCATCCCTGCAGGCGCAGTGGGCCATGCTGCGGGACGGGATCGACGCCGGAGAACTGCAGATCACGGGCTTCAACGGCGGCCTGTTCGACCGGAGCAAGTGTCCGCTCGTGGACGAGCCGACGATGCTCATCGGCGACTCCTACGTCGCCGAAATGATCCGCGCCCTGTCCTGGACCCGGGCCGGCAACGGCCAGAACGCGGGGCTGCGCGCCGTCAACTATCGCGAGCTCGGGGTGGAGCAACTCGGCAGCATCTACGAGGGCCTCCTCGCGTTCGAGCCCCAGATCGCAGACGTGCCCAAGGCACTCGCCAAGATCGGCCACGCACAGACCGCTCCTGTGCAGGTCCTCGATGCTGACAAGCTGCCCGGCAACGCGGTGGTGCTCGAGGAGTACCCGGTCGGTACGTTCTACCTCTTCGAGGCCAGTGGACAACGCAAGGGCTCCGGCTCCTACTACACCGCCAAGCCTCTGGCCCACTTCGTCGTCGGGGAGACCCTGCGCCCACTGATCGAGAACGCCACCCCGGAGGAGATCCTCGCCCTGCGCGTCGTCGACCCAGCGATGGGTTCGGGCGCCTTCCTCGTACCAGCTGTTCATCAGCTCACCGAGGCATACGGTGAAGCCCTCATCCGCAAGAACAAGGCCCTGGATCACAAGCTGGACGACGCGGAACGGGCGAAGTACCGGCGGCTCATCGTGGAGCGCTGCATCTACGGTGTCGACCTGAACCCCATGGCCGTCGAACTCGCCAAGGTCTCCCTGTGGTTGACCACAGCAGCGGCTCGAAAGCCGCTCTCCTTCCTGGACGCCCACCTGCGGTGCGGGAACGCGGTCGTGGGGGCCTCCATGGACACCTGGACCGGTGTCCCGGCCCCGGCACAGGGCGGTCGCGTCGCCCGCCGCGCTGTGGACGACAACGAGTTGCAGGACTCGCTGTTCGCCATCGAGGAACCCGATCTGTCCACGATGGTGCGCATCCGCCACTCCATTGCTCGCAGCCCATCAGAGGACCGGCTCCAAGTCCGAGACAAGGAGAAGGAGTTCGCGAAGCTCCTGGACCGCAATGACTTCCGACGACTCCGCGACATGGGTGACTGGTGGGTCGCCCCGTTCTTCTATCCCAACCAGTTGCGCAGCAACAGCGGGCAGTGGCTGGCCGGCCACGAGGCGGTCAAGCGCGGTGAGAGGCCGCGCGGCGAGCTGGCAGCCGTTCTCGAACGTGTGAGGGAGGAAGTCAGGCCATTTCACTGGGAGGTCGAGTTCCCGGAGGTCTTCTACACCAGCGCCGGTGAGCGGCGAGCGGACGCCGGCTTCGACGCGGTCCTGGGGAACCCTCCCTGGGAAGCCATCACCTTCAAGGCCGCAGAGTTCTACGGGCGGTTCGATCCGTCATACGGGCTACTGAAGAAGAAGGACGAGAAGCTCGCCCGGCAAGACGAGCTTGACGCCCGTCCGGAGGTGGCCGACGTTCGGACCTTCGCAGACGCCCACCTCAACGGGGTGAAGTCCTTCATCAAGAACTCCGGCGCGTACCAGATGCTGTACGCGCATGGGACGACGTTCAACTATTACCGCACCTTCCTCGAGCGGGAGATGGCGCTCACCTCGCCGACTGGGCGCCTTGGCGTCCTGATCGACTCCGGAGTCGTATCTGATGCAGCAACCGCGGAGCACCGCCGCGAGCTGTTCGAGAACTGGACGATCGATCAGTTCGTCCTGTGTGACAATGTGAATGGCCTCTTCCCGATCCACCGCAGCGAGCAATTCCTCCTGCTGGTCACCGCAGCTGGCGGATCGACCGACCCGCTACCGTTCACCAGCGGTGTGGACGATCTGGACCACCTTCTCGATCTCGAGAATCGCACCCTGCCAATCCCGCGGGCCACCATTTCGGCGCTCGCACCGGAGACCCTGGCCGTACCCGACACTCGCGACCCGGCCCTTTTGGACGTATTTGCAGCGATCTACGACAATCGGCCGCTCCTCCTCGAGGACATGACTGCGGGGGGATGGGAGGTCGACTGGGGCCGCGAACTGCACTTGCAGGACGACAGGAAGATCTTGTCCGCAGCCGGGACGGGCATCCCCCTGCGGGAGGGCAAGCACATCCACCAATACGTGCACGACTTCGCGGCTCCCACGTACCGGCTGCTCGACCCAGAGGGTGAGGCTGCGCTGCTCGGACGCGCAATGAAGCGGGCCAAGGCCAAGGGCGACCCAGCGCTGCGGCCACGGCGAAAGGGAGAGAAGGAGCTGGTCGGCCCCGAGATCCGCGAGGGCGGTCTGGAACTGCCCTCGGAGCACTTCCGTCCCTGCTTCCGAGAGGTGGCCCGGGCCGGCGATGAGCGGACGCTGATTGCCACGGTGCTCCCACCGGGCACGGCTGTGACGAACGCCGTGCACTACTTCTACCGATCGAGCTGGGAGCCAGCGAAGAACGGCTACCGTACCGTTCTCCCTGCACCTGCCATGGTCTACGTCGTGGCGCTGATGAACAGTCTCGTGTGGGACTTCCTTGTCAGGCGCAAGGCCAGCGCGCACGTCACCAAGAGCATCATGGCCACCATGCCTGTCGCTGACGTGCCTCTTGACCAGGGCCCAGGCGCCCACGTGGTCGCGTTGTCCGCGCGGCTCACCTGCCGCGGGGCAGAGTTCGAGGAACTTGCCGAGGTCCTCGGCGTTGAGTGTGCACCGCTTTCAGCTTCCAAGGAACGCGAACTGCGTGCCGAACTGGACGCCCGCGTCGCCCACCTTTACAAACTGAGCACAGATCACCTCGAACTGATCCTGGCCGACTTCAAGGAGAGCGCGAGCAGCGAGGGCAGTCCTGTTCGGCCGGACGAGGCCTACAAGGAGCTCGTTCGTAACCACTTCGCCCGACTCTCGGAGCTCTCGGAGCGGTCTTGATCTCATTCGTGCCCGGCTGTCGGTGCACGACACTACGCTGCTCACTGTGGGTTGCTCAGACATCAGTCTGAGCAACCCGGCGAGCGTTGGCGTGGTGGACCGCCCGGGTGGCGGCTGGGTGTGGGGAGAGCAAAGATGAATCCACTGGAGCTGGCCGACCGGCTGCGCGAGGATTACCGCCGCTTCACGTGGACGACGTACCCCGTTGCAGACGAGAGACTGCGACAGCAGCTAGAGCACATGGTTGACGAACAGGCGCTGCTCTGGCGAGGCCCTTACCTGTCCGTACAGCCCCGCTTCCAGCTGGACGCGACGCTCGCGGAGCTCGGCGCGCGAATCGGGCTCCCAGCCGAGATGTCCGACGCGTTCCCGCGCGTGGAGCACCTATTCACCCACCAGGTTGAGGCGATCTCCCTGATCTGGGCAGGCGGAAACGCACTCGTGGCCACCGGCACTGGCTCCGGAAAGAGCGAGGCGTTCCTTGTTCCGGTCGCTGCCCATGCTTACGCCAACAAGCACCGGCCCGGCCTCAAGGCTATCGCCCTGTACCCGATGAACGCCCTGGTCAATGACCAGGAAGACAGGGTCAAGGATGTCTGCTCCCGACTCGGTCTGACCTACGGCGTCTACACCGGGAACACCGCACAGAGCGATCGCGCACACCTGCAGGAGTTCCCGCCCGACATCCTGCTGACCAACTACTCGATGCTGGAAAAGCTGCTCACCCGCACCGCCGACCGCCAGCTCTTCCGGCATGGGGAGCTGCGCCACCTGGTCTTGGACGAGGTGCACACCTACCAGGGAGCGCTTGGAACGGAGATCGCCAGCCTGGTACGGCGTCTACGCGGCCACACGAATGCCGAGTTGGTCTGTGTGGGACTGTCCGCGACCGTGAGCGCCGGCGGTGACCATCAGGCGGATCTCCGGCGCACCGCCGAATTCGCCAGCAGCTTGTTCGCTTCGCCCTTCACCACTGCCTCGATCATCGAGGAGACGGCCGTACCGCAGCCGGAGCCTGACCCGCAGTCGGTTGGCGCAGGCCCGGACCCGGAGCAGCTGCGCGCGGCGCTGGCCGACGGCGGCGACACTGGGCGGCTTCGCACGCTCCTCGGAGATCCCGAGGCCAGCCCCGTCCTCAATCTTCTGCGGGCGCATCTCGCAACTCCGAGCACGGTGGAGGAGCTGGTGCGGATCCTCGCCGAGTTGCCCCAGCGCGCCGAAGTCGATGCGGAGGCTCTTCACGACGAGGTCGCAGGCTGGCTGCTGCTCGGCGCTGACACTCATACGCCAGCGGGGCCGCCGGTGCTCGAGGCGAAGGTCCACCTCTTCCTGCGCGGTCTGCCAAGCCCGGTGCGCTGTACGGGAGACAGCGGCCACCTGCTCCTGGATGGAGCGATGACCTGCAACAAGGATGGCTGCGGGGCGCGAAGCACGACGCCGATCGGTGTGTGCCTCGGCTGCGGGCAGGACTACGACCTTGAGCGGGACCAGCCGGGAGGACTAGTGGTCCGCTACCTGGCGCGCCAGCTGTGGACCGAGGATCCGTTCAGTGTTCCCCGGGTTGGCGACCAGAACTGGTACCCGGCCAGGCGCTGCACCCGTTGCGGGCTGGACGCCGCAGGTGCGTCCTGCCTTGGCTGCGGTGACCCCACCCGTGAGGTGTTCGTCGCGGTGCCCAAGGACCAGGGCAGGCCGCTGACTACCTGCCCGGTGTGCGCGTACTCCCGTAGCAGCGGCGCCGTTCAGGAGTTCAACGCGCGCACCGCCGCGGCCGTGACCGCCACGGCTTTCAGTCTCCACACCGGGCTGGCGGCACAGAGCGACGACCCGATGCTGCGCCGGCTGCTGATCTTCGCCGACTCCCGGCAGGACACCGCCTTCCAGGCCGGCTACCTGCGTGACCGCGCCCGTGCGGTCCAGGTTCGGCGGCTGATCGTCGAGGCCGTCACCGCCCGTGCCGACGGGGGCGATGCGCCGGCGAGCTTCAACGGCCTGGTGGAGGACGTGTTCCGGCGCGGCCAGGAGTCCGGGCTCTACACCAATCCGCGGGGCCGCGACGCCCGCAGGCGCGTGCTGCGCGTGTGCGAGTGGGACGTGCTCGGGGAGATCGCCAGCGACGAGCGCCGCCCGCCGACGCTCGAACGCCTCGGCCTGCTCACGGTCGGCTACCCGGGGCTGGACGACCTGAGCGAGGAGGAACTGAAGCCGCTGCTCGACCTGCTGGGCCCCCACCCGGACAGCGCACGCTGGCTCCTCGCCCGCACGCTCGACCTCGCCCGGACCAGGAAGGCGGTAGCACACGAGCTGCTGAGCAGCCGGCTGGACGCGAAGACCGAGGCGGAACTGCTGGAGGCCGGCGCGACCATGGCCCGCGGGCAGGCGGTCGCAGGTTTCGGGGACCGTACGACTGCTCCGGCCGGGACCGCGCCCATCGCGCTCAGCGCGAAGGGCTCCGTCGGCCGTCTGGTCAAAACCGCGTTTCCGCTGGTCAACGACTCCTCCACCGTCGAGCGAGCCGTGCGTCAGGCCGTCAGGCTACTCGAAGAGCATGAGCTACTGAAGAAAGTTCAGGTCGGCTCCGGGCGGAGCCAGATCAGCCTTCTCCAGGTCACCGCGCAGGCTCTGGAGATTCGCCCCGCAGCGGAAACGCTATACAGGTGCCGGGCATGCAAGGCCGTCCAGCCCGCCCCGTCCCCCCGGCACCGGTGCGCGACGTTCAACTGCAAGGGGCTGATGGAGCCTTGGCACGGCGACGAAGACGACCACGAGCGCCTCCTCGCGACCGCTGACACCTCTTTGGTCGTCAAAGCGGAAGAGCACTCGGGCCAGGTGCCGCTGAAGCAACGCGAGGAGATCGAAGAGCGTTTCAAGGACGGTGACCTGAACCTCCTTGTCTGCACCATGACGTTGGAGCTCGGCGTTGACCTCGGCCAACTACTCGCGGTCATCCTGCGCAACGTGCCGCCGCGTCCCAGCAACTACGCGCAGCGCGCCGGGCGCGCCGGGCGGCGCGAAGAGCGGGTCGCCCTGGTCGTCACCTTCGCCGGTGGCCTGCCGCACGACAGCTACTACTACGCCCGTCCCGTGGAGATGATCCGCGGCGCCATCCGCCCGCCGTCGTTCCTGCTGGACAACGAGCGCGTCCTCAAGCGGCACGCCCGCAGTATGGCACTTGAGCTGTGCGGCGAGGACCTTCCCACCTGGATGCAGCAGCTGGTAAGCCCTGACCAGGACGGCGCGCTGCAGGGCGTCGCCGAAGTCAGCAGCGCCCTGAGCGGGCAGGCGGATCGAATCGCCGAGCGCATCCGTAGTAGCTTCCGCACCGGCCTCGGTGAGGACGATCTTCCCTGGCTCGACCTCGCCTGGGCCACCGGTGTCGTGGAGAACTGGATCCCCGACCTCGACACGGCAGTCGCCGCCTACCGAGACCGGCAGAAGAGCCTGCTGGAGGAGTGGCAGCAGGCGACCTCCACCCCCGGCAACCGCGATGCCTCCCGGGCCGTCAGCAGCATCCAGGCGAGCCTCGACGCGATGCGGCACACCGACTACACCCGCGCATACGTCCTGAACTACCTCAGCTCCGTTGGCTTCCTGCCGTCCTACGCCTTCCCCACCGACACCACGACCCTGGCCCTGGAGCGCGAGACCGCCGAACTCGCACAGGACTCGGTGCAGGCCCTCAAGGACTACGCCCCCGGCCAACTCGTCTATGCCCGCGGCACCAAGTGGCTCGTGGACCAGGTCGATTTCAGGCGAGCCAACCTGGTCAACGCCGAGGGCACCGGCAGCCTGGCGCACATCAACCTCTGCGCCGCTTGCGACACCGTCAACGACCCGACGACCACGCACTGCCTGTCCTGCAACAGCGACGACCTCCACCCGCAACTCAGCGTGCCCATGCGAGCCATGCGCGCCACCCGTCGACAGCACATCTCGGCCGACGAGGAACAGCGCGCCCGCGCCCCGTTCGAGGTCACTCATCACCTCGGCGCCCCGAACACCACCGAGACCTGGCTGTTCGAACGGCCCGGCCTAGTCCTGAACTGGGAGCGCGGCGCCGACCTCACTATCCTCAACCGAGGCCGACTCGCCAAGGACAACCGCGACAGCGAACGCTTCATCATCTGCACCGGCTGCGGACTCTGGTTCGACGCCTACCCGAGCAGCAAGCCCACGCAGGCCCAACGCAACCGAGCCACCCTCCACGACAAGATCTGTTCCCAGCACAGCCTGCAGTACAGCGTCCTGCAGCTCGACCGGCGCGTGGACTGCCTGCAGATCCTGCCCGACCTGGAGGACCTGGGCATCACTCCCGAGAAGCTGGAGGAATTCCTGGCCAGCATCCGTGCTGCCTTGGACCTCGGCTGCCGGATCACCCTGCAAGCCGGCGACGAGGAGGTCGCAGGCTTCGATTGGCCCCGCCCCGACCCGGAGAGCGAGGACACCTCCATGCGCCTCGCGGTCCTGTACGAGGAGGTACCCGGCGGCGCCGGATACCTGCGCCAGCTCGCCGAACGCTTTGGAGACGTCGCCAAGTCCCTGCTCTCGGTACTCGACGATTGCTCCTGCGAACGCTCGTGCTACGCCTGCCTGCGCTCGTACGGCAACCAGCTCGAAGGTGATCTCCTCGACCGCCATGTAGCCGCCGACTTCCTGCGCCGGTTCGTTGATGCACCGGACGTTGAGGGCCGTCGCGTCCCCAGCTACTCAGACGTCTTCATCGGGCGGCCCCGGTCGGCCATCGAGCGGCGGCTCGCCATCTCTCTCATGGCCACCGGTGTCCCCAAGGGACAGGCCCAGTATTCCTGGGGCGACCGGGGGTCGACCGACGGCGTTCCCCGCCCCGTGACGGTGGCCGACTTCGCCTGGCCGGAGCACCGCCTCGCGGTGTTCTGCGACGGCTGGGAGCACCACCACACCCCGGAGCGCCGGGCTGCCGACAAGCGCAAGCGCGACGCCATGCGTGACGCCGGTTGGACCGTCCTCTCCTACTGGGGCGGCCAGATCGTGCGAGACGCAGACAAGTGCACCAGCGAGATCAAGCAGTACCTGACCCGGGAGTGAGTCGATAGGTGTGGCGCGCTGGGCCGGAATACCCAGCGCGCCACAAATCGAGCCAAGACTCATACCACTGGCGTCGATGTCGTCGGCGCCTCGGGTCGGCGGGCGGGCGCCCACCTCCCGCCCCCCACCCGCACCCTGGCTACCCGGCCACCGGGACCGGCTCCGGAACCTGGCGCAGTTCGGCAGGCACCTCATGCACAGCCCATCCCAAACCGCGGGTCCACCGGTACACCGCCGCCGGCTCGAACCTGGAGGCCAGCCAGACGTCCCCGATGTGGCCCGGGACGTCCGGGTCGCCGACTGGCTCGAAGCGGTGCCTGAGTGCGATCCCGACCGACAGGTGAGACTGGTCCGACCAGATGAACAGGTGGGCCTCGGGTGCGGCCGCCAGCTTCTTAACCTTGTTCTCGCCCGCAGGCGTCGTCAGGAAGTCAGAGACGTACGGGCTTACGGACTCGGCCGTGGGCGAAGCGACGCCGTTGCCGATGGTGAAGGCGAAGACGCGGCCGGCCAGCGCCGGATCAGTGCTGATCTGCGCAGCCGAGATGACGCCGATACTGTTCATCGTCTCCAGCATGGCGGCGTGCTCCGGCACCGGCTGGCCGTCGGCCCACCGGATCTTGTCCTCGTAGGGCAGCAGGCTTGCCCGGGTCTCCCCGCGCTGCTCCAAGTCCTTGAGTAGCTCGCTGAGCTTGCTGGCTGGCGCACCGCCGATTCGGGCGCCGGGGCGGAACCGGACCGTCCAGGCGCCGACAAGTCCGGGGATCACTGTCTCGTCCCCGTCGTACTCCTTGTTGATCGACTTCCACATGGCCTGGACCTTGCCGTCGGTCGTGGAGCTGATCTCCAGCCCGATCGTGCGCGCGTCGTCGGGCTCATCGGGACGGGCGAGCCAGGCATCGATCATGCCGGGCTCGGTCTGATCGTCGACCGCCACCGTGCGTGTGCCGAGCACACCGTTCACGATGGCTGTGGCCAGGTTCTCCTCAGGGGTCGGCTCGACCCCTCGCTTCTTCGCCATGCTACGGAGAGTAGGCGCTGTCACTGTCCGGAGTCGAGCGATTCTCCGTTCAACTCGCTTGACTGCCCGTCGAGTTCGCGATCAAGGCCATCCGCATGCGCACCGATGGTGCTCGGGGCATGAGGTGCTGGCCGAGGGCCTTCCGGGGCCGCCTCGGGCCCGGCTGGGGTCGGCTTGGCCCGGGGCGGCCTACGGGTGTGAGAGGTCGTTCAGGCAGCCTTCCCGGCAGGCAGGGCGGGGATGGCGGGCAGGAGGACTGCCTGGAGTCCGTTGTTCCACATCTGCAACTCGCTGCCCTGCGGCCGGAAGTGGCGGGCGCGGTGCTGGGGTGCCTCCACAGGTGGCGGAGTGCCCAGACGGTCTCGTTGCGGCTGCGCCACCACCAGGCCTCCTGCGGCGAGGGGGGCGAACTCCCGGTCCCCGGGGATCGCGGCCAACGAGGTCCCGTCAGGGCCGACGATGTGCTCGACGGCGATGTCCACCGTGCCGCTCTCGGAGTCGAGGCTGATGAGCAGGGCGCTGGCGGCGGGGTGCTGGCTGCGGATGCGGGCGGCGAGCATGCCGGCTACGTCTGGGGCGGGCAGGCGGAGCAGGTGGCGGGCCGGGGCACCGGCGCCCATCGGGACCACGGGGAGACCGCTGACGTTCAGGGCATCGGGCAGGAGACCTTCCATGTCCTGGATCTGCAGGTGGTCGCGGAGCGATCTGCGTTCGCCTTCCCGACGCCGCCACAGCTCTCGCCGGTGCGGGGTGACCAGGACGGCGTGGACCTCGGGCCACAGGGCCTGGATGCGTGGGCCGCCGGCTTCGCTGGTGAACTCAATGCTGGCTGCTCCCGGGCGGAACGCCCTGGCGGCCGCGAGGAGTTCGAGCGCGGCGGCGGCCAGTGCCGCCTCCGCGTCGGCGGTGGCGGCCCGGGCGGTGTCGTACGGGCTCTGGAGGTCCGCGCGCTGGAAGGGCGCGGGGATAGGCGGTGGGGCAATCACGATCTTCGGAGTTGGCATGCGGTGTACTGGGTTGGGGCCGGGCCGCGCGGCGGCGGCCCGGCTCGCGGGTCACTTGGTGGCAGCGAGCTGGCGGTGGGCCAGGTCGGCCAGGCGGTCGGTGAGGTCCTTCGCGGCACGAAGCTCAGCGGAGGAGTGGCCGGTCCCGGTGGCACAGCTGTCGAGGAACTGCTTGGCGATGGTGGTCAGGCGCCACATCGCGAGGGCGTCGTAGGCGGGGATCGTGCGGGTCCAGACACTCTCGGGGCCGATGCGGTGGGTGATGCCGGCGCGGTAGGCGAGCAGCAGTCGGTCGTCAGCCTCGTTGCCGGTGTAGTCGGTCGGGAGGCGCCCGTCGCGGGTCAGCCACTCGCAGAAGGGGCCGGGCAGGACGAGGGTCCATCGGCGGCTGGAGACGGCGTGGTGGCGGGCCTGCTCGGCGTAGGCGGCGGCGTAGCCCATGTGCCGGTGTACGGCCTCCGGGTTGGTGTCGATCGCCTGGAGCGCCCAGTCGTAGCCGCAGGCGGCGCGTTCATGGTGGCGGCGGGCGGAGGGGCCCAGGGTCTCGTCGGCGGCGCTGCGGCGGTGCTTGTCGCGGGCGGTCCGCAGGTTCTCCGGGGTGGGCCGGTCGAGTGCCGGCGCGGCGGGGTTGGACATGGTGGCCTTCGGATCGGGGCTGGGAGCGCCGCAGGGCGTGCCCGGCCGTGGTCTGGGGCCGGGCACGGCCAACGCCCCCAGCCTCTCCAGCCGATCAGGCCGCTGGAAACATCAACTCCCCTATTTTTCAGTTGGGTTGACTGTCGAGGTCTAGCGGCGTTCCCGCTGGCGGTGCTCTCAAGCCCGATCGGAGGCTCGGCTAGGCAGCGGCGAGTTTGGCCACGCGCTTGGCCAGAGCGGCGGCGCCGGGGATTCCGCGCCCGGTGTAGACGGTCATGGCTGAGCGGACCGTCTTCAGCTCCTTCCGGTTCCGGTTGGACGCTACGCCGTCCATCAGGTCGAGGCTCTGGCCCCAGAGGACGACGGCTTCCTCGTGGCGGGACTGCGCCGCGACGGACTTGGCGATGTTGGCGAGGGTCAGGCCGCGAGCCCGCTGGTAGGCGCCGGACTCGCGTCCTTCCAGTGCCGCGCGGTAGTGCCGTTCGGCTGCGGCGTAGTCCTTCACCGCGGTCAGGGTCCTGCCCATGTGCGACGCCACGGTGGCTTCGACCGGACCGGATGCGGCAGCGTAGGTGGGGACGGCGTCCCGGCAGGCGAGCACGGCGTCCTCGGCGGCGAGGAGTGCCCGCGCGGCCTTCTGGCCCTCGCCGCTCGCCCCGTATGCGCGTGCCGCCGTCACGAGGAGCAGCGCCTGCGTGCCGCGGTCGACCTTGCCGTGGGATCGTGCGAGAGCCGCCTCCGACAGTTGCACCGTGTTCATGGGCTGGTTGAGGTCGAGTGCCTGGTGGACGAGTGCGCGCATCAGCCAGGCGGCGTGGCCTGCGTCCTCGGAGGAGCAGGCGAGTTGGAAGGCGAGCAGGTAGTACCGCTGAGCGGCGCCCTCGCGGCCGAGGTCGTGGAGTTTCCAGCCGATGAGGGTGGCCAGTTCGGCAGCCGCCCCGTAGGCCGCGCGCCGTACGGCCTCGGCGGGGTGTGCGGCTTGGAGCATCGGCAGGACGGTATCGGTCAGGTAGGAGACCGCCGTGGTGAGGCCGTGGCCGCCGCCGAGCCGGTCGTCGGCGCTGCGGAAGGCGGCGGTGAGCTGGCGCACCGCCGCTACTTCTCTGGCGCCGGCGCGGCCGCCGTTCCTGGCGGCGCTGAGGGTTGCGGCGGCGGCCTGGTGGTCGTAGGCGAGCGGCAGTCCAACAGCTGCGGTGGAGAACGTGAGGGCGAGGAAGTCGCGGCGACGGTGCACGAGGTGCCTCCCGAGGTCGGCAACAGTGGCGAGGGGATCGGCGGTCATCGCCTCCCCGATGCCGTCGCAGCCTAGACCGATTTCGGACGGGGTCACCTTCCGCTTCACCATTCGGGTGAGCGCTTCCGCAATGTAGGCCACTGTCTGGCCTGTTGGGGTGCCGCCGGCGATCCAGGAGTGGACGGCCGATGGCGAGGTGCGCAGGGTCACGCCAGCCTCGGCGGCGACGGCCCGGACCGCCTTCGCCAGGGCTTGGTACGTACACCCTGCTTCCTCAACGACGGCTAACAGCAGCCGGTTCGACTTCCTATGCTCCGTCAACTAGCACCACCTGTAAGGATCTTGAACGGATTGAACGGGTCGGGAGGCCCATCACCGTACCGCCGGTGCGCCGCGTGAGGCTTCACTGAGATCACAACCCCGCACTTCAGAGGAGGCAGCCCTCATGGCTGAGGCGTACCCCGACCCGCGGTTGCGTGAGCTCGCCGGCGCCAGCGTGCTGGTCACCGGAGGCGGCGGACTGGTCGGCAGCCGTATCGTCGCCCAACTCGCCGCGCACGGCGCCCACCCGGTCGTTCTGGACCGGTTCGACGCCTACCCGCACTCGGTGCGGGACAGGTTCGAGGTGGACCGGAACGCGGCCGATGTGGTGCTCGGCGACGTCCGCGAGCGGGCGACGGTGAAGTGGCTGGCCGGCCGCGCGGACTTCGTGATCCACGCCGCCGCGTACGCCGACGTCGCCGCCTGCACCCGGCGGCCCGACACCGCATTCGCCGCCAACGTACACGGCACCCAGACCGTCCTGGACGCAATCGCCGAGTCGCCGGTGAAGCGACTGGTGTTCGTATCCTCCGCCTCGGTCTACGGCGACGGGGACCCAGCCGCGAGCGGCGCGGCACGGTTCAGCGAGGAGCAGCCACTCACCCCGATCTCGGTCTACGCCAACACCAAGCTGTGGGGCGAGAACCAGGTGCGGCTGATGCTCGGCGGGACCGGCACCGAGTTCTCGATCGTGCGGTACTTCTCCGTCTACGGGGACCCGCAGGTGCCCAAGCCCGGCTCGCACTCGTGGATGGTGCCGTGGCTGGCGATGTCCGCCGAGACGGGCCGGCCGCTGCGCCTGAACGGCGGCGGGCGGCAGGTGCGCGACATGGTGCACGTGGACGACATCGCCAACGCCACCATCCTGGCGCTGGTCGCCGACCAGGCTGCCGGGCAGACGGTCAACATCGGCACCGGGGTGGCGACCTCGGTCCGGGAGATCGCCGAGCTGATCGTGGCGCACTACCCCGAGGCGGTGCTCAAGGAGACGCCGATGCCCGAGGGTGACCCGCGCGGCGGCTACGCCGACACCCGCAGGTCCTCGGACCTGCTCGGCTGGCGGCCCACGGTCGCCCTCGCCGACGGCATCGACCGGTACGTGGGCTGGCTCAAGTCCACGCCCGGCGCGATCCCGGACTGGTTCACCGCGCCGGCCGCGGCCGTGCTGGCCGCCTGACCAAGGCCCAGCGACGTGCTGCCTGGGTCGGCTGTCAGAACACCGGCGGCCGGCCCAGCTTCGCCATCCGCCGCACGGTGCTCCACCGCATCGGACGGCGCGGCGGGCACGATACCCGGATGCCCTCGAAGAACCCGCCCCACCAGGCCTTCAGCCCGGACATCGGCGGGCGGCGCAGCATCGTGTAGGCGGCCCAGGAGGTGAGGTAGATCGGCACCAAGGGCGCGGGGAGGTGGCGCTTGGCCAGCCAGACCCGGTTGCGGGCGGTCATGCGGTAGTAGGTGGCGTGCCGGGCCGGGTCGGTGCGGGGGTGCTGGAGGACCATGTCGGCGCGGTAGTCGATGCGCCAGCCGGCGTCCAGGGCCCGCCAGGCGAAGTCGGTCTCCTCGTGGGCGTAGAAGAACGGGGCGGGGAACAGCCCGACCTGGTCGATCACGCTCATGCGGATGGCGTGGCCGCCGCCGAGGAAGGTGGTGACCTCGCCGGAGAGCATCGGGTCGGAGGCGCCGAGGCGGGGGACGTGCCGGCGCTGGGTGAACCCGGTCTCGTCCGCGATCCGGAAGCTGACGACGCCCAGGCCCGGGTTGTCCGCGAAGGCCTCCCGGATCAGCCGGAACGTGTCGGTCTTGGGGAGCAGCCCGTCGTCGTCCAGGACCACCAGGACGTCCACGCCGCCCAGCTCACGCAGCCGCTCCACGCCGGCGTTCCGCCCACCGGGGATACCGAGGTTCTCCGGCAGCTCCACCGCGTCCACCCACCCGGGCAACTCGGGCAGCTTCACGCCCTGCCCCAGCACCACGATCCGGACAGCGCCGTCGCCTTCCTGCGCCTCCACCGAGTCCAGCAGCGCCAGCAGCTCCGCAGGCCGGTTCCCCATCGTCAGCACCACCACGCCCAGCGTGACGCCCATCGCACCCGATCCCAACTCGAGGAACTTTATGATCACATCGACACCGCATCCCGGCGGCGTGCCGCTGCGCGTGCTGGCCGAGACCGGCCAGCTCCCGGACCACCAGTACATGGACCGGGACACGCTCGCCTGGATCGCCTGCAGCCGCCCGGCGGGGCCGGGTGTCCGGGCCACCATGCCACACCGGCCGCTCCTGCTGGTACCCGATGAGTCCTGGTTCGCCCGCACGGAGACGGCCGGCTCGATCCACGGCGTCCGGCACGGCGCCCGCGTCGCCGTCCTGGTCCAGCTCCTGGCCCACACCCGCGGTTTCCACCCCGCCCGGACGCGGGCCCTCGCCGTGGCGGCGGCCTGCCACGACTGCCGGCGCCACACCGACCGGGACGACCCGGGCCACGGCCAGCGCGCGGCCGACTGGCTGACCGGCAACACCGCACCGGTGGCCGCCGTCCTCGGCGCCGAGCCGACGGCCGAGGCGATCACCGCCGTCGCCCTCCACGACACCGCGCACGAGGCGTTCACCAGCGACCAAGCCAGCGCCTACGGCGAGCACCGGGAGGCGGTGGACCTGCTGAAGGCCGCCGACGCCCTCGACCGATACCGGCTGCCGCTGGCCCGCTGGTGGCCCGACTTCGGCCGCCTGCGTCTGCCCGTCCCGGACTGGCTTCCCGCCGCCGCCCACGACCTGGTGGTCCACAGCGAACAGGCGCACCTCGCCAGCGCTACCAACACCCGGGCGCTGGAGCACGCGCTCCACGCCACCTTCCCCGAGTAGGAGACCTTCGTGCACGCCGACTGGGACAACGCCCACACCGACTTCCGCGCCCCGCGTGACCGCCCCTCCCCTGCCGGGCTCGCGGAAAGCGAGAGCGACTGGCGCCGGCACCTCACGCAGGCGGCCCCCAACGGGCACCTCCTGCAGGACAACGCCATGCTCCGCACGCTGACCTCCGGCGCCCCCACCCACCTACTGCACCTCACACGCTCCCTGGACGCCGTTCGCGCCAGCGAACAGCTCCTCGCCTCCACCGGCTGCCTGGTCGGCGCCATCTACGGCTCCCCGCTCACCCCGACCGCCGGCGGCGCCCTGCGGCCCCACAACCTCGGCGCCCACATGCTGGAGAGCCGAGACACAGTGGAGAGCCGCAGCAACAGCACGCCCCTGGTCATCGAGGTCACCCCCGGCGACCTGGCGCCGGCCAAGGGCCTGGACTACCTGCGCCTGGGCGCCATCCACCTGCGCACCCACCAGGCGTTCCGGCACATGCTCACCGGCGCGGAGGACGAGCAGGTCACCCGCTCCGTCGTGGACCGGGTCCGCGCCGCGGCGCCCTTCCTCGACACGCTCCTGCGCACCGCGAGCGGCGCAGCGACAGCGGACGAGACGTTCATCAACGACCTCGCCGCAACGGTCCCGGTCCTCCCCTACCTGGGCTACGTGTACTTCGAGACCGTGGCCGAGTACCTCATGCTCCACTCCACCAGCCCGGCCACCCGGGCGTACGCGGACCACGGGGAGATGAACAACCGCCTGTACAAGGACCTCGCCTTCGCCGCCGTGGAAGGCATGGGCGTCCTGTTCGACCTCGGCCGGTTCCACCCGGACCACGCCCACTTGCTCGGCCTCGTTGGCCGCATCGAGGCCGGGCTGACGCTTGGGGTCGCCGGCTACGTCCGCCGGCGCATGTCCCACCTGTTCGCCGCCGCCTCGCTGGCCCCGGACCAGGACGCCACGGCGATCACCTTCCACGGCGCGAACCTCGACATGCTGACGCGCACCGCCCCGTCGTTGCTCGGCCAGCTCCTCTTCCGTGACGTCCGCCTCCTCGACCGGTACCCGCGGCTCTACCACTGCTTCGAGCAGGCCAAGGCCCTGGAGGCGTGGGCCTATTGGAACGCCGAGGGCATCGCGACCCCGTTCAACGGCACCTGTCCCAAGGGGGAGATCGGGATCAACCCCGCCTACCCGAACGCGCGGTTCACGGTCTGGACCGCCAAGATGTGCGAACAGGGGCTCCTGCACCCGGTCGAGCAGGTCGGCGCCGTGCCGGCTCCGCGACTCGCGCCCTGGGTGTTCGCGCCGCTGCGGGACAGGACCGAGGAGAACCGCTGGATGAACCGGCACCTGCTGCCGGCCTAAGCGAAGGACGGCCAGGTCGGGCGGGTTGGCCGTGATGGACTCGCTCAGGTGGACGCCCGTGGCGAGGCGTGGACGGACGAGGAGTCGCGCACGCGTACGCTTCACGGCGTGGGCAAGCAGAAGACCTTCGAGTACCCGACCGACCTGTGTCAGGCGCAGCAGCAGTTGGAGGCCGCGCAGGCCGAGCGACGGGCCTTCCTGGCGTCGCTGCCTGTCTGGGGCGGTGATCTGGAGGCTATCCGGCGTGGGCTGGACGAGGAGCAGCTGACGGAGTCGGGCCGCTTGGTGGAGGCCGAGCGGCAGGCCGCTCTGGCGGTCACAGCCCACGCCTTCTGGTCGACGTTGTCCGGCGAGGATCGGGTGGTGGCCCGCACCCAGCTCAAGCACTTCTCGGCCGGCGCCGGCGCCTCGGCGTAGCGCCGGCGGTCAGTCGCTCGTCTTGGCCGGCGGCGGAACCTCCACGATGCGGCCGAAGGCGGCCGCCATGCGCAGCGCGAAGATCGCGTTGCCGTGGGCGTTGGCGAAGCCTCGGCAGATCGCGCCCTTCGTGCCGGGTGGGGCGAGGGCGGGCAGGGTGGAGTGGCAGACGATGTGGCCGTTGCGGGCCAGTGCCTCTTGGGCGAGCTTCCGCACGCGGCCGGGGGCGAGGTTCATCAGGTTCCCCGGCCGGTAGATGCAGGTGCCGCACAGGTCGGCGAGGACCCGGACTTCCCTCGTGGCGGGGTCCGCGACGGCCGGCGCCGGGTCGTCGTCCGGCTCGGGTTGCGGTTCGCTGTACTCCACGGTGTCCCCCTGGTTTGCGGTCGATAGGGCGCGGTGCGGGCAACGGGACGGGGCGGGCGCCGAGCGCCCGCCCCGTCCGGACGGTCAGCTGTCTCGGCGGCGAAGGCGGTCTTCGCGCTCCTACCTGATCCTGTCGGTGATCTCGTCCAGGGAGCCCGTCATCGCGAGTTGCTCCATCAGGAGTTTGGCCAGGAGGTAGCGCGGGTCAACCGTCCTGGCCTGGTCGAGGGCGATGAGCGCGGCCGGGATCTCCCCGGCAACGGCGGCGGCGAACCCGGCGAGGGTCAAGGGTGCGGCGCGGAAGGTCGTGCTCTCGCTGGCGCAGCGGCGGGTGAGCAGCGCCCACAGCTCGCGGGCGCGGGGGAGTTCGCTCGGTTCGCTGTACTCGAGCGCGACGTCCCGCAGGGGCCGGTGCCGCAGGCCGACGATCAGCTCTGCCGTCTGCTCGGGGGTGAGGTCCGTCAGCGGGGTGCCGTCGCCACCGCCCAGCAGCAGCCGGTCGAAGATCCCCGTGAGCCGTTTGGTCTCGGCGTCGAAGCTGCTGAACCGCACGCGCTCGGCCCGCAGGCTGACCTCCTGCACGATCGCAGCGCGTTGGACTTCCGCGTCCCCCGGTGATGGGCTCGAACGCGGCGAGGATCTTGGCTTCGCTGGGCGGTGTCGGGATGCCGATGGCGCGGGCGTTCATGGTGACCACGCCCGGGTTGTCCGGGCCGTCCACGGGCATTCCCTCGACCCGGTAGTGGGGGTTGTCGTGGTGGTAGACCCACCAGTGAGTGGGGGTCAGGAATATGACGCCGAGGGCGTCAACGCCGTGGGCCTCAGCCGAGAGCAGAAGCGCGTCCGCGAGTTCCTGGTGCCGGCTCATCGCGTTGTAGCCGTCGCCGGCGTCCTCCTGGCCCGCGCACAGGTACAGCAGGATGTCGGCCGGTCCGGTGGCGAACTCCTCCAGGCGGTACAGGACGTTGTGCATGATCTGGTGGCCGGCCGCGTGCGGGTTGTCCGTGTCGTCGGGCAGCTCGAACTTCTGGCTGAACAACGGACTGTCGTGCATGGTGTCGTGGACGAGGACGAACAGCGTGCCGTCGGGGCCGTCGGGCTGGTAGCTCAGCAGGTAGAACAGTGCTTCCACGGCCTGCGCGGCGTTCCTGATGTTGAAGGCGGGCACGGTGTTGATGTTCAAGGGTCTGTCTCCGTTCGCGGGGTGATCGGGCGGGGGCCAGGGGCCGCTTGGTCAGCGGCCCCTGGCGCGGCTGACTCAGCCCGTGGTGGGGTTCTGCCGGGCGGCACGGCTCAGGCGCAGGTGGCCGCGCAGGTGCTCGAAGGAGTCCCCGCGGTTGAGGAGGTTGTTGATCACACGGGTCAGTTCGTATCCGGGGTCGGCTGCATCGGCCGCGTGAAGGCCGAGGCGGGCGATCCCTTCTTCACCCATCGCCCACGCGGTCGTGGCGTAGAGGGCGAGAGGGGCCGCCGCCAGGTCGGAGAACGGGACGACGCAGCGCCGGGCGAGGTCGTGCCACAACTTCCTCGCGGGCTCCAGTTCGCTGGGCTCGCAGTGCTCCAGAGCGACGTTGCGCACGTCGGTGTACTGGAGAGCCAGCAGGAGCCGGGCGGCGGCCTCGTCGGTGGGGCCGGTGCCGGTCGTGAGGTTCCGGATCGTGGCGGACACGAGGTCGATGGCCTCGTCCACCACGGTCTGGTGGCCGCTGGAGCGGATCTCGTCGCGGAGCGCGCGGAGCGCGGCGTCGAGGTGGGAGGCGGTCTGGACGGCCTCGGGACCGGCGGTCGGCTCGAAGCTGGCGAGCACGTCGGTGCTGCGCGGGAGATCGTCGGCGGCGAACGGGCCCGACGCCGGGCGGATCGGGTGGCCCTCGTGGAGGTTGCTCGGGTCAGCGGAGAGCATCGACCAGTAGCGGGTCCGGGTGATGTACAGGCTCTCCGCCAGCCGGACGCCGCGCGCGTGGCAGGCGGCGTGCAGGTAAGCCGCGATGGGCTGGTGGGTCTGGCGGGACTGCGCTCCGCAGTCCGGGTCCCTCGGGTCGGGGCAGATGTAGGCGGCGAAGGTGTGGATTTCTCGGCTGGCTGTCTGGTGCAGGAGGAAGTCGACCATGCCGTCTGTGGCCGGCTGCCACTGGGCGGGGTCGGCGGGGAGGCCGCCTCGGACGAAGCCCATGGGCTCGCTCGCGCCGGGGGTCAGGCCGATGAGGACGATGCTGTCCTCCGGGTGGAAGCCGAACAGGTGGGGCAGGAGGTCGACGAGCCCTTGAGGGCCGACGAGGGTGACGGTGCGGTGGTCGTCGTTCATGTGGGTCCTATCAGGAAGGGTCCGGGTTCGCGGCCCGGACCGGCACCCAAGAGACTTCCGTCTCTTTTCTTGACTCAAGTCTATTTGCGGGCAGGATTGCTGGGCACACCCCAGCCCGGACCAATCGGCGGTAACTCCCTCTCGGGCGGGCCCACGCCGGGCCGGGCAGACGCATGGGCGCCTGCCCGGCCGGACTATCGGGCCGTCAGCGCTGGCTGCGCAGCCGGCGGGCCCTCTCAGCGGGCAGGTGCCGTCGCATCAGGCCTGCGGCGCCAAGGTCGATGCCTGCCCACTGCCCCGTCGTGTGGAGCCAGCGCGCTGGGATGGTCCGGCCGCAGGACGGCCGCGCGGGCGAGAGCGGCGCCGGCACCCGCGCTGTCGCCGTCCAGCAGCAGAGCCAGCCCGAGCAGGGCGTACGGGGCGCCGGCCAGGTCCTCGTGCTGCCCGACGCATAGCCGGATCGCGCGAGTCCACAGACGGACCGCTCGGGCGGTCTCCGAGGCCTCGCAGTGCTGGGTCGCCGTGTCGAACACGGCACCGTTCTGGACGGCGAGGAGCAGCCGGGCGACATCCCGGTCCTCGAGAGCGCCAGCGGCGTCATCGCTGGCCATGGCGGAGTCGAGGAGGAGCAGCATGCGCCGCTTCACGGCTTCGTGGCCGGCGGCCAGTTCATCGGCGAAGTCGTGGACGAGGGCGCTGGCGTGTGCGTCATCGTGGGCAGGGTGGGGGATGTTGGGGGTGTTCCTGGACATGGCTTTCCTCGCTGCGGAGGGCCGCGCCGGTCGTCGGCGCGGCCGGGGTGACGTGAAGGGGTCGCCGTGGCGGCCGGGGGCAGCACCCCCGGCCGCCGGGGAGGATCAGGCCGCGAGCAGCAGGCTCTTGGCCGTGTCCTTGAGGTCGTTCTTCTGGTCGTGCAGCAGGGCGGTCATGGCCAGGTTGTTGCGGTGCTCCTGCTCGGTCCGGTCCTCGGGCACCTTGACGGTGCGGAAGTAGTCGTCGAACTCGATGACGGCCTGAAGGGCGGCCCAGCGGGTGCCTCGGATGTTGTCCTGGGTATCGGCCTCGGCGAACAGGTGGTGCAGGCGGTCGCGACGCTCCTGGTGGGCGGCGACCAGGTTCTTGCGGGCCCCCTCGGCCGGGGCGCCCCACAGCTGGGCGATGAGCTTGTCGAACTCCTGGTTGGTCATCGCGGTCTGGAACAGCTGGGTGGCCTCGGCCTCGAAGGCGGCCGCGTACCGCTCGGTGAAGCCGAGCGCACGGCGAGCCTCCTCCAGCTGGGAGAGGGCGTCGGAGGTGTGGCGAATCTTCCAGGTGCGCTGCGCCTCGCTGACCGCGAGGTCCAGGGTGTTGGTGCAGACCGCCCGGATGGGGGTCTCGACGGCGACGGCGGCGGAGCGGCCGTCGTGACTGTTGGCAAACAGCGTGTAGAGGTCGATGCGGTCGGCCGCGCCCTCGGGGTCGAGGGTGATGCTCGGGGACATGGTGGACATGAAGACGACTCGGCCGCCGTCGAGGGCCCCGGCGGTCTCATAGGTGACGTGGCCGCCGCCGACCAGCTCGTCCAGGAAGGCGAAGGCCTCGCGGTTCTGGATGGGGGTCCAGGTGTTGCCGACCAGGCCGCCGAGCCAGTCGCCCGTGTCGTCGCGGAAGGTGCCGAAGCGGTTGGGGATCTTCTTGCCGAGCTTGCCCTTGTGCATGGAGAGCAGCGGGCGCTTCTCGACCTGCCAGTCCAGCTTGGCGAGGTGCAGGACCTCCTCGCTGGTCTTGGCCTCCTCGGTCACCGTGCCGAGGCCGTGCCAGGCGGGCTGGCGGTGGGAGTAGAACGCGGCCTCGCCGGTGGTGTTGTCGATGGCTCCGAGGTCGGCGCGGCCGGTGATGACGTCGCTCTGTCGCATGGCTGGGTCTCCTGTGTGGTGTGGGTCCGGGTTCGCGGCCCGGACTGGCAACCTTTCGGACTTCCGTCCGCTTTCTTGACTCAAGTCTAGACGCGGAGGCTCGCCCTTGGGCACACCCCAAGGTGAGCCAACTTGCCTACCTGGCAGGTGCGCTGAGGGAGCGCCCGATGCCCTCGCGGAGCGGCAAGCAGGGCACGGTGCGGCCCTCCGGGCACACTGATGCCACCTCCGGCGAGGAGGCGTTCCCGCATGCCAGGAGTCAGCCGGGTGGTGCCTGGAGCGGCTAGACCAGCAGGACCTCGACGAGGTGCCCGAGGAGGTGCTGGCGTAGGGCGTGGCCGACGGTGACGCCTCGCTGCGCCGCGCCGGAACCGTGTTCCTCAACGTAGGCCACCAGGGTCCAGCAGGTCTGGCACCCGGCCAGCTGCGGCACAGGCGGCACGGCATCAGGATGGGCGGTGTGAAGGTGGAGGCCGTACAGGGCGAGGACGCTGTCCCGACTCACCAAGGCGATCGGGTTCGCCTCCAGTTCGGCCGGGCTGATGTCCTCGGCAAGGGAGAGCGGGCGGCGCCAATCAGCGGCGATCTCGAGACACGTCACACAAGGCGTGAAGCTCAGCTCCGCCACCCGCCCTCCCGCTTTCCACCGCGATTGGCGACAGCCTGCCACAGGTCCCGCCAGGCCAGGGCCCATACGGCTGGGAACGCGTTCCACCGGCTCGACCTGACGGGCCGTTGACTGAAGGACTCGGCCCGTCCTCATAGAGCCTCCGCCCTGGCGGGCTCGGCGACGTACTGGCACGCCGGCATCGGCCTCTCGGCCCACGGCTCCGCGCTGCAAGGAAACGAGCGCGGCTGGTGGATGACGAGTCGCTGGAGCCGTGGATGGCCCAACGGGACGCGCCCCGTCGCCCGGTTGGCGCCTTGAAGGTGATGCGGCTGGACGACAGCGCGAATGCTGCGCACGTTCGCCCGGAGGAACCCCACGGCTGGTGTTGCGGTGGGAGGGCATGCAGTGTCGGTGGATCTCCACGTCCTCCTGCAAGAGGCTCTCCCGTCGCAGTCGGGCCAGTTCCTCACGTTCGTCGCTGGTCAGGCCATCCCGCTTGCCGGCGTCGACCTCGGCCGGCTACACCATTCCTGCACGGCTCTCTCCGTCAGGTCGAAGCGCTCGGCGACCAGACCGGCGGACCGGTCGCCGCGGTGGCACAGCTCGACGATCGCGGCGTTGAACTCCGGCGTCAACGAGCGGCGAGAGCATGGCTTCTTCCCCGCGCTCTCCCTGATGGACATCATGGCCGACCCGGAAGGCATCCGACCCGATGTAGGCGCCGCGGATCAGCCCTGACGAGGGTATTGGGTCCGGGCTACACGCAGACGACGGCACAGCGCTTCCCCTACTGACGTTGCTGTCCGATCAGATCGAGGTAGCGCTGATACTTGGCGTCCGCGTGCTTCTTATCGCAGATGAGGCTGCCCTCCTCCATACGGTAGGTGCGGTTGCGATCGCCCTTGAAGGAAAGCCAGTTGAAGCTCGTGGTCACCCACACGTCGTCGAAAACCAGGACCTTGGCATGCGTGCTCTTGAGGCGCGAGAACTCGAACTTGTCGGGGTAGCGCGCGGCTAGATTCTCGAGCCGACGGATGGCGATCGGATCCGACTTCGTATCGTTCTCCTCATAGCCATAGGCAATGTTCACCTTGACCCCGCGGTTCAGACGCGTCTCGAGCTTACCGAGGAACTCAGTGGTGATGATCGCCTTCTTGATCCACGGCGAGATGATCAGGATCCGGGTCCGAGCGTGGGTGAGTGCCTCGTCGAGGATGTCGGGGTGCTCGAACACTCCGATCGCCCGAATCTCTGGCTCCATCGGTGCGGACTCGGAGACTACATCGGACAGCGGACCCGACGAACTGAGCTGCACCGCAGCCCGCTCGGCACGCTGCTGGGTGACCTCCGTGAGGGGGACACGGACCTGTTCGAGTTCGGGCTCGAGGATCGGCCGCTCGGGCGCGGGTTCCACCGTGATGCCAAGCGCCTTCGCCCCACCGGCCGCGATTAGTGCGAGCTCGTGCGCGTGACTGAGTTCACCGTCGACGACGACGCCCAGTTCGATGTCGGTGCGATCGGGGTTCGCGTAGACGAGGATCTTGGCCGGCATCACCCTTCGGGCCTTGGCCTGGGTGAGGCCTCTGACCTGGAGGACTTCACGGTCGTTGTTGCCGCGTTCCCTCAATAGGGCGTTGATGTCTGCAGCCGATATGTCGCCCGACTCGACCGGACCGCTCTTGGCCGCAGGCAGGAGAATCATGTCGTGTTCGTCGGCCTGACCACGGGGGATCACAGTGTGCCGATCATAGGGTCTGGCTTTCCACAGGAGCTGGTCGTAGACGAGCGGTTGCTCAACGCGCACGGGGGTGATGGCGGCCAGTTCGCGGGCGGTCTGCTCTCCTCGTCCTGTCAGGCGCAGGTTCCTGTAGGCAGGGTCAGCTCCTGGCCGGGGGAGCGCGTAGGTGAGGTAGTCGTCCGAGAAGTGCTGGGCCACGACCTGGGTGACCATGCGCTCGGGCACGCCCAGGAGGCCGGTGATGGCCTGCTCAGTGGTGACCTTGTTGTTCACAAGCCGCAGGACGAACTCGTCGAGCAAGGGCAGCCGCTTCCGGTCCTGCGCGAGGACATCGGCCGTGATGAGGGCAACGGGCAGGCCGGCGTCGACGATGGCTACGAGTTCCAGGCCGGATCGGGCATCGCTGAAACGGACGGCAAGGAGGCTGTCGGGGCTGAAGTCAGGCATCGCGGATCTCGCACTCCTCCGGGTGGTGGCGCATGTAGTCGAGTACGTCGCGTAGCGCGCCGGGCGTGCTACGACAGAACGCTGCGTCACCGACGATGGTGAGGCCGAAGCGGGCTCGGGAGAGAGCCACGTTGATGCGCCGCCAGTACGGCTGGCCCAGGAAGCCGAACTCGGAGCGGGCGTTGCTTCGCGTGACGGAAAAGACCGCGAGGTCGCATTCGCGGCCTTGAACGGCGTCCACGGAGAGGACTTCGGCGGTGAGGTATTTGAGCTTGGCCGAGGCCAGGCGACGGGTCAGCTCTTCGACCTGGCGGCCGTAGGGTGCGATAACCAGGACATCGAGTTTGCCACTTGCAGGGACCTTGATAACGCCCTTGGCTACGGCCTGGTCGATGACTTCCAGGCGGCGGATGGCTAGCTGGGCTTCGGTGCGGTTGGAGATGCTGGTCTGGGTAGCACTGCGCTCGGACTCGCGGCGGTCGGCCAGCTTCGAGGTGTCGAGCCACATGACGGGCTTGCCGATTACCTCGTAGCCGGCCAGCGTGTGGTCGTTGAGGGAGAGGAGCTTCTTGTCGTAGAAGCAGGTGGAAATCATCTTCCCAATGGCCGGCGTCATGCGGTACTGCTCAAGCAGCATGTGCCTGACCGGGGGCTCGGTGTTGCGGACGAGGTACTCGAAGAGCGTGGTGGTGACCAGCTCGGGGATGAGCTGGTGGTCGGCCATGATCTTGGGGTTGCGGAGCAGGTCCTCATCGACCGGGGGAAGCTGTGCGGTATCCCCAACCAATACCCATCGCTTGGCCCTGGCGAGGGGAACGAGGGCTTCGGTGGCGGTGGCTTTGGATGCTTCGTCGAAGATGCACAGATCGAATTCCAGGTCACGGGCGGCAGGGTGACCAAGGAAGCCCAGTGCGGTGCCAGCGACGACCTGGCGTGTGCGTAGGAACGCAGTGATCAGGTTCTGGTCGGTTCCAATGCGCTGGAGCCATTCACCTTGAAGCCGGAGCAGTCGCATGAGTTCCTGGCCGGGGCCAGAGGTACCAAGGAGCGCTTCGACCGCATCACGCGCGTCGGCAGTGCTGAGGTCTTCGCGAAGGGTTAGCTCTCCGGCGAGCATGCGCTGAGCTTCGGTAAAGAGCTCATGGCGCTGTTCGATGAGCTGGTCGCGGCGGGCTCGTACGGTGACGACTTCCTCACCGAGTTCACGGGCGGAGGTGGTGCGGTCGGGGGCTGGCTGGCTGGCGAGTTCCTCTAGCTTGCGACTGACGTGGTCGAGGTTGGCAGCGACGGACGCCAGTTCCTCCAGCGTGAGGGCGGCCTTGAGGTGCCGTCCTTCCAGGCTATTCCGGGAGGCGATGCCATCCAGGTAGCGCTCGGCCCGGGTCCGGACCTGCTGGGTCCAGCGTTTGACCTGCTTGTCGAGGAGGAGTTGCTGCACGCTTGCGGCGACGCGTGGGTCGTCGGGGCGGCCAAGGCGGACCAGCCCTTCGATGCCGGCGTCTGCGATGCGGCGCAGGGCATTGTCGATGGCAATGTGGGTCTGGCTGACGATGAGGATGCGGGCGTGGTGATCGCGCTTGAGGGTCTGCTCGACGATCTCCGCGATGACGGTCGTCTTTCCTGTTCCCGGAGGGCCTTCGACCAGGAGCATGTCCTGGCTGCCCAGCGCGTGGGCGACGACCTCACGCTTGCTCTTGTCAAGGTCAGTGCGGGACCAGCGCGTGACCTCGGCAGGCGGCCGGACCTCAATGGTGGCGGGGTTGTCGATGATCTCGCGCAGAGCCGGGTTCGTAGTCTGGCCCGCGGAGACGTTGGTCAGGGCCTCGCGCTGCCGGTTCAGAGCGCTCTGGCTGGGGCCGAGGAACGGCAGCAGGACGCCGCGGCCGGGAAGCACGGTATCCGGGCGTCGAAATCGGATGACGAGAGTGTCATCGGTCTGCGCGGTGACCTCGCCGCGATCGAAGGGCCGGGTGTAGGAGTTGGGGGCAACCGACCATTCCTCGCCGACCAGGGTGGTGGTGGTGGGCATGGTCAGGTGGAAGACTCGGGTGCGGCCGCTTCCGGTGACGCGCTCGTAGTCGATGTTTTGCCGGCCATCGGCAGCGACTTCTTCGCGAGCTTCGAGCAGTCGGCGCCAGCCGTCGAATAGGTCGCCAAGGTGTTGGTCCCTACTGGCCTTGGCCGCTTCCTCGCGTTGCGCGAGATGTTCCTCCAAGCGGTCAAGGAGAAGGGTCAGGCCATCGTAGGCGGGATCCTCGCCGGGATCGTCGAAGGTCCAGGTGAGGACCGGGCCAATCGGTACGGATCGCTCACGCCGCTTGGCCATCCATTCTTCTCCCCTGGCGTCGGCCGCAACGATCACGCACCGGTCGCGCTGGTGCTCGTCTTCGACGAGCCGGAGGAACCAGGAGCGCCCGAAGATGCGCAGGGTGGCCTTGTCGATCTCATCTGTTTTCGGGTTGTGCCCGTAGTCGGCGTGGACGGCACCGGCCAGATCAGCGAGAACTGCGGACTTGGCAACGTCCCAGTCTGGATCCGTGCCGGCGGGGACCTCGCTGAGGATCTCTGCCGCACGGCGGGTCAGCTTGAGCCATACGAAGTTACTCTGGCGGGCCTGCTGGTTGCTGCATGCCTGCTCAGCGTCAAGTAGGCGCTGCTCGAGCACGGCGGCGTTCGCGGGGCGCTTCTTGGGGTCGAAGTCGACGCAGGACTGCAGGATGGATCGTACCTCGGTGTCCAGATCCAGCTCGGCCAGGACCTCGGCGAGGTCCGGATAGTCGCTCGCCCTACCACCGGATAGGACCTGGATGGCTAGGACCCCGTATCCGTAGACGTCCCGGACGTAGGGGATCGCGTCTTCCTGTTCGGGCGGCGCGTACAGGTTGGAGCGGAACTCCGCCACCGTCTCGTCGGTGACGGCGGACGCCTTGGACCGGATCTTGGCGATACCGAAGTCGGCCAGCTTGGGCGTGCCATCCTCCGTCAGCAGGACGTTGCCCGGTTTGAGGTCCCGGTGCTCGATCTTCTGCGAGTGCGCATAGGCCAGAGCTGCCGCGAGAGGCTTGCCGATGCGAGTGAAGAACGACGACCAGCCGATGGGTCTGCCGACAGCCATGTCGTCCTTGAGGCTACGATCAACCCATTCCAGCGCGATGAAGTACCGGCCAAGGTCGGAATCCCAGCCCGAGTCGAGCATCCGGACGATGTTCGGGTGCCGCAGCGCCTTCAGTGAGCTGGTCTCACGCTCCAGGAAGATCTTAATGACCTCGTCATCACGCTGCTTGAGCAGCTTGACAGCAGCGTAATCTCCGGAGGCGCCACTGGTGTCGACCGCCTTGCGGACCTCAGACAGACCGCCTAGTCGCGGATCCTGAGGGAGCAGCAAGAAACGATGATTGATCATCTGCTGAGACCCCACGCGCTGCTCCTTGCTCAGCACCGCTGCCGGTGCGTCCCTCCCCAGACGGATCATCCTGCCAGCTCCTTCCGTCTTCAGGCAGGGAGTTGGGCAAGAGCGATGGTCTTTCTGAGAACCGACGACACAGAGCTAATGTCAGTCGAACCATGCTGGATCCAAGTCCTCGACTCGGACGCGGCTCGGGTGCCGTGGCCACGGACTGAGCGGCTGCGCGCGCTTCGGGAGGCTGCCAGTGGTGCTGTAGATGATCGGGCGCAGGGCGCATGGTTCCCACCGTCGAGGTGGTGTGCGGAGAGGGTAGGGAGGGCTGGATGGGCTTCGCAGACTCGGAAACCTGGACCTCCTGGAGACCTCGCTTTACGAACGCACCGACAGCCGGCTTACCGACGCTGACGTCGAGTCCGTTCAGGCTCTTCCGGTGCGGCCGACCGCACGTTCCTGCGCCGCTCGACATCGGGCGACATCCGCCGGCCAACCTCTGATCGGTCCGCACCACGGCCGCACATCACGGCCACCAGCGCCGGGCAGCCAGGGCCAGTTCGCATGTGTCGACAACGGACAAGCGCGTGCTCAACAGGTCAGCAAACCCGATGCACCGCCATCCCACCACCCGAACAGGCATCGAACGCTTCCTGAAACGACGAGGATCCCGCCCGATTTTTCGATCGGACAGGTTTTCGTCACCGCTCTCGAGCTAACTCAAGAGCAGTCGTGTCCCAAGCGGTAGCGGTTACTGGCCGCGCTTGCGGTTGCGCAGCTCCAGGCCGGCTTCCTTCGCATAGCGGGTGATCAGGGCGGACTCCAGCCCCGACGCCTCGGACAGCTCGTAGACGGTGCGGGTGCGGTCCGGGTAGGCGGCCACGACGGCCTCGCGGCGCAGCCTGCGCATGTCGGTCAGCGTCGAGTCGACCTCGGCCAGGGGCTCGCGCAGGGCTTCCATGATCTCGACGTGGGTGAGGCCTGCGTCCTCGAGGGCCTTGACCGCCTCCTTGAGGGCCGTGGCGGCGCCGGCCAGCTTCGTGCTCGGCTTCCTGCCGCTCATGATGCTCCTCGCGTGATGGTCCGGCTTCCCGGACGGGGTAAGACGTCATGTCTATCAGGCGGCCGGAGGGCGGTGCGAGGGGCGCTCGCGGTTCAGTCCGGCTCGCCGGGGATGGCCGGCGCGCGCATGAAGGGCGCGCCTTCGCGGAGCAGCGCTCCGATGTCGGACACCTCGAGTTCGACGGCGGCCGTGGCGCGACCGGTGCGCTGGCGCAGGGTGCCGATCACGATCACGCGGTCGCCCGTCCTGAAGGTATCGGCGATCAGCTGGGCCAGGCCGCGCCAGGCGACGCACCGCAGGAGCGGCGGGCCGGCGCTTGCCGCGTTCGGCCAGGGCGGGGCGCTCCTCGAGGGTGAACGTGACGTTCTGGACGGGGCTGTCTGGCATGCTGTGAAGTTCGGGGCTGCTGGCGATGCGGCCGATCCACATCTGGGTGCTCACGGGTCACCTGCCCGGTCCGGCCGCGTCGGCGGCGTTGAGCTCCTGCTGCTGGGTGAGGCGTTCGACAAGGTCGGCTTGCTCCTCGAAGATCCGCCGCTGGTGGGGGTGGGCGTAGGTGTCGGCGAGCTCGTCCAGTGCCATGCGCAGCTGCCAGGCATGCCGCTCTTGGGGCGTGGTGTAGCGGGTGCGCGTGTCGGAGGCGGTGTAGATGGAGACGAGGCGTGCGGAGATGCTCCAGCGGCGGCCGGAGCATGCGTAGTAGTGGATCCATCGGGTCCGGCGGGTGGGGCCGGATTCCTGGTAGGCGAATCGGACCTCGCCCAGGTTGGGCAGGTGGATCCAGTCGCCGTCCCGGGCGGCCCGGTGGAGGTCGTCGCCGTCGGGCGCGATCGGGGTGATGCTGCTGCGCCGCACGTGGGCGAGGGACCGGCCGGTCTCTCCCACGAGGGTGTGGCATCCCTCGTCGCGGCCGGTGATGTCCTGGCCGTGGTCGTCGTCGCAGTCGTGCACGGTGGCGGTGAAGGTGAGTCCGTGAAGTTCGGTGATGCTGCCGCGGTATCGGACCGGGAAGCCGGCCATGTCGTGTCCCCCTGTGTGGCTGCTGGCTGTGGGGGCCGGAGGATTCCGGCCTGGCGTGTCGCCGGGGCTCGCCGCAGTCCGTGCGGCGGGCCCCGGCGGCCTGTCAGCAGATGCTGGCGATGTACCGGCCAATGGCGTCTCGCAGACCATGGGGCTCCAGTGCCCCGGGCTCGTCCAGGAGGTGCGCGTTGTAGGCGGTGAGCATGCCGCCGCCGTGGTGCGGAAGGGTTCCGTGGTCAGCGAACCGGAAGTGGTTGACGTCCAGCTCTCCGGCGCGGTGGGAGAGCACCCGGACGGTGATGCCGTCGTACCACTCGTCGCGGATGGCCTCCGCCAGGGAGGCGACAAGGATGACGTCCCCGACCCGGCACACCTGCTTGATGCCCGAGACGGCGCCGCCCACGAGCGGGCGGATCTTGGTGAGGGCGTCTCCGTGGTTGACGCGCGGCATGTTGGCTCCTTGGTTGGGCCGGGGTTCGCTGGCCCCGGCTGGCAGTACCAGCCTCCACCAATAACAGACTCAGGTCAATTATGCTTACCCGAGTCTGTTCTAGTGAGGTTCGGCAGGCCCGGCACCGTCGGGAGCGACCGGCAGGTGCGCGCCGAGCGCCGCTTCGACGAGTCCACAGACCGTCCTAAGCGCCTCGTTCCAGCCGTCCGACCACGGGTCCTCGCCGCGCTGCGCGCCGAGGGAAAGGATCGAGGTCAGGGCCGCCATCATGGCCGGCACCGGCACCTCGACTACGCGGGTCGCCCCGCCGTACCCGTGAACCGCCTCGACGCCCTTCGCGCGGTCCCACGCGACGGTCGAGCCCCACTCTCCCCTCCAGCGGGTGACCGCGGCGGAGCCCGCAGCGGCCGAGAAGTAGCAGCCCTCGGCGACCGTTCCGGTGCCCGAGACCCCGGACACATCCACGTCACGGCGCAGCACGTACGGGGTGGGCGGCGCCGGGTGGAACTGCTCGAACAGGGCGGCCAGGCGGTCGGCGAGGTTCACGCCGCGTCCCGCGCCATGTGGGTGCCCTTGGGGTCCTTGCGGATCGAGCTGCCGGCCGTCGGGAGAGGACGCCGGCCATCCGTGAGGTCCTTGAGGCGCTGGTGGGGGCGGAAGCAGGGCACGCGACGCGCGGGGATCGTGACCCTGTCGCCGGTCTGGGGATTACGGGCGAGGCGGCTGGCGCGCTCTGCGGGCTCGAAGACGCCGAAGCCGGTGACGGACACCGAGCTCCCCTCGGCGAGGGTGCGGGCGATGGTGTCGAGTACGACCTCGACGGCCTCGGCGGCGGCGCGCCGGCTCCCGAGCTGGGGGGTGACGCGGTCGATGAGGGCCTTCTTGTTGACGTTCATGAAGGGGTTCCTGTCCTGGCTGGGATGGGGGTTGGGGTTGGTGCCGGGCCGGGCGCCGGTCGGCTGTCACGGCGCCCGGCCCGGGGCGTAGGGGCCCGCTACACGGCGAGCTGAGGCGCGGGTGCCGGGGCCGGGCTCGGTGCGGGCTGAGACGGGGTGACGGCCGGCTTTGCCGGGCCGGGCGGCGTGGCGCAGCCGGGCTGGGCGGGCTGGGACGCGGGGACGGCGGGCGGCCGGCTGGGGGCGTCGGCGGTGCGCGCCACGGCGGCGCCGCTGATGGTGCCGAGCACCAGTCCGGCGAGGAGAGAGCCGACGAACAGAGCGGGGCCGCGCATGGCGGTGGTTCCTTCCTGGGGTGGGGGCCTGACCGGCCCCGCGCGGGGCGGGGCCGGTCAGGTTCCGGTCAGTGGCCGGTCGGGCGACCGGGCACCACGGGCGGGACGCTGGCCGGGACGGGCGAGGGGCTGGTGTTGGCCGACGGGCTCACGGTCGCGGTGGGCGAGGGGGCGGGCGCGCAGACCGTGGGCGCGCTGGTCGGGGCGGGCGCCCCCGGGGTGGGGGCGGTCTGGACGTGGGTGACCGTCACGGTGACGGTCGGGACGGGGGCGGGCTGCTCGGCCGTCTGGGTGACGACGGCCGGGGCAGGGGTGAGACCCGGGGCCGGGACGGCGGGCGCCACTGGCAGGGCTGGGACGGCCGGGGCGAGGGCCGGGGCCGCCGGGACCTGGGTCGGCAGGGCCGGGAGGGTGGGGGCCTCGGTGTTGAGCTGGGCCGGGGCGGCCGTCAGGGTCGGGACGAGGTTGGTCGGGGCGGGCTGGGCGCTCGGGGCCGGGGTGGCGGCCGGGCGGCCCATCACGACGGAACCGGCGACGAACCCGGCGGCGGCGAGGCCGAGGGCGACCACGGTCCGCTTGTCGAGGCGCTTGGCGGCCGGGCGGGTGCCGGTCTCGCTCTGAGCGTTGGCCTCGGTGGCGGTGGTGTCGGTCATGGGGCTGTGACTCCTTGTGCGTTGGGCCGGGGCTTCGCGTTTCCCCGGCTGGCAGGACCAGCCTCGCACATAACAGACCTGAGTCAAATAACTAGACTCTGGTAACTCTGGGTGCGGGGTGGGCACTCAAAGCACCCACCCCACAGCCGAGTTGGAGACCTATCGCGCACGCAGGCCGTGAGCTGTCTGGTAGGCGTACAGCCACGTCACAGGCCCCGTCAGCCCGTCAGCCGGCCCAAGATCGTCGATGTAGTGCCCCTGGAGCGCGGCCACCTTCTCCAGGTCCAGCGGCTCCATGTCCTCGCTCGGCCCGACCCGGTACGCCGGCCCCCAGTCGCCGGCCTGGAGCCAGGTCTGCAGCTGCTTGGCGTAGGGGCTGTGCGCACCCAGGACGAAGAACTGGCGGCCCGGGAACGGCGGGGCCGGGATCTGGAGCTGCTGGCCCACCTGGATCAGGTCGGGGTCGGAGATGCCGTTGAGGGTGACGAGCTGCGTCACGCTGGTCTCGAAGCGGCCGGCGAGGGTGCTGAGGGTGTCGCCCGGCTGCACCGTGTAGATGCCGGCGCCGTCGCCGGAGGGCTGCGGCACCGTCCCACCGCCGCCTCCGCCGCCCGCGGGCCTGGGCGCGCCCTGCTGGATCCACGCGTACAGGTCGTCGCCGGGGCAGTCCGTGGCGTAGCCGTCCCGGTGACCCCGGACCTCGCCGCCGGCGCCGCCCTCGCTTCGGCAGTACTCGATGGCATCGACCAGGCCGTCCAGCATCTCGCCGGTCGGCGAGGTGATACCGGAGGTGCCGACCATGGCGCACACCGCGTAGTGGCCCGCGTTGAGTGCCGAGTTGCCGTTCGCCCCGTTCCGGCGACCGAGCCCGCGTCCCTCGTGGACGTAGCCGTGCGGGCAGACGACGAACGAGTACGCGATGTCGATCCAGCCCTCCGAGGTGTTCGCCATGTGCGAGGCCTGGATCGCGCGGACGTGGCCGGCGCACCGGCCGTGGTCGCCCAGCAGGGCGTCCGGGACCGGGGAGCCCTCGTAGTGGATCTTCACGCCCCGGGTGGAGCTGATGCGCGTGTAGGAGCCGGTGGGGTCGGCTGCGCCCCACTCGGAGCGGGAGACGAGCTTCATCGGCCCGCCTCCCGCCCGTACGCGGCCCGACAGTGGCTCTTCTGGTTGGTCGGCACGGTGTCCTCCCAGGTGGGGTGGTTGATGTGCCGGGGAAGCTATGCCGGGGCCGTCGTTAAGGTCGCGCCGTCAGCTGCCGGACTTCTCGACCAACACGCCGTCCTCGTAGACGAATCGGCGCGTCCGCTCGTAGTCGGCGAGCAGGAAGACGGGCACCAGGCCGCCGCCCTCGGCGGGCATCAGCCCGGCGCCGAAGCTGCCGGCCAGGACCATCACCCACTCCTGGGGCTTGGCCTCGGAGAACCCCTCGGGCACCGCGGTTCCCTCGGGGATCCGGCGCTCGGTGGCGCGGCGGGCGTGCTGGCGGGCGATGTGCGGGCACAGCCGCAGGGCGGCTTCCGCGCACTCCTCGTGCATCGGCGGGTCGCAGTAGCCGCCCGCCTCGGCCGACTTGGGCCCGCCGAGGAACGCGGCGAGTCCCGACATCGGGCGTGTGCACAGCGAGCATCGGCCTGCGACGGCCAGCTTGATCGCGGCCTGGCCGTTGATCGACAGGAAGTCGGCGGTGCCGTCGGGCCGCTCGTTGACGGCGGGGATCGGTAGGCCGCGCCGCTGGTCGATCGGGCGGGCGGCAAGGCCCGGCGGCAGCTCGGGCATGGTGGGCTTCGTCATGGTCTCCTCCAAGGCGCCCCCGTCGCGTGGGGGCTGGCAACTGGTGGGCCTCACCCGCGCCGGCTCCCTGCGTCCGAGGTCCGGGCCGGGGCGGACCCGCCCCGGCCCTGCGGGCGCCGGGCCTCTCTCTAGGGGGTCTGGGGTGCGCAAGGGCCCGGCGCGGGCGGGCCCTTGCCACCTTCCCCACCACCGCCCGGCGGGGACAACAGGCTCAGCGCACCGGTCGCACGATGCCGTCCGGGGCTGCGCCGTCGCCATCCAGGAGGTCTTGCGACACCCAGTACGGGGCCACCAGGACCGAGTCCGCGACGGTCCGGCCCGGGCCCTTCCACACGGTCTTCTGGTGCCCGCCCCGCTGGTGCGGGTACTGCCTCCTACCGGACGCCCCGGCGGCCGCATGGGAACCGCTGCGCCGCGTCTCCTGGGCGCGCAACCGCGCGGCCTTGAGCATCGGGCCGAGCCGCCAGCCGACCCGCAGGAACGTCTCCCGCGGCTTGCGCTGCCTGCCGCGTTTGGCGACCTTGCTGCGAGGAGCAGGCGGGAGCGCGATCTCTGCCTTCGAGGAGCACAGGTACACGGCGATCTGCAGAACGCGGGTGACGACGTCGCGGTGACCGTCCGTCGGCTCGTCGAGGCCAGCCTTCCGAGCGAGGCGGCCTGCGAGATCCCCGGCGGTGAACCGCGCGCCGGCCTCGACCGGGATCGTGCAGTGGATGTACTCGAGCGGCGCGACACGGGCTCCATCCGGGGGCGGCAGCGGCGTGCCGTCCTCCGCGAGCGGCTCGGCGATCGCGATCACTGCGATCTCCCCCATGCGTCCGTCGGAGGTCAGGCACAGGAGCCGATCGCCGCTCAGCCGCCCGCAGAAGAAGATCGCGAGCAAACGGCCATGCCCGCCCGCAGTCAGCGTGATGATCGGCGGCTGCGCGAAGACCACGGCCGGGTTCGGGTGCCGCAGGTTGCGGAACAGCTCCCCGGGCAGCTGGCCGACGCTGTACGACCACAGCTCCGACACCATGTCGGGGTGCATCGCGTAGACATTCTTCGCGCGGCCCCACAGCCTCCAGGTCGCTCCGAGCGTCGTCATCTGCCGCACCTGGGCCAAGTTCAGGACGTCCTGCGGGAGGGCGCTCAGCAGCATCCCCCCGTTGATCGCGTGGTCCGGAAGGTCACCGAGGCCTGCCGCTCGCAGCACGCTGTCCGCCGACCGCATCTCACTCACCACCCGGTCGGCGACCTCGGCGGCCTGGCGCCCCAACTCGACGTCCTTGCTGGCCATGCGGGCTACTCCCATCCCCCCGGGCCCCTGCGGCCCGACTGCACCCACACTCACCAACCACAGCAAAACATGACAACATCCGTAGAAAGCACGATACTTGGGCAATCAGGACTCAGGACCCTCGATGAGCTCGGCGTCGACGACCTGCGCGTCCTCCTCCAGCTCCGCAGCGAACTCCCCGCGGATCTGAGCCAGCCGGGCAGCCAGCCGATCGATGCCCTCACCCACCCCACCCGGAGCCGGCAGCACCCCACCACCCGCGGGCGCCACCTCGATCCGGGCCTGCGCCGCGCGGCCGAACGACTCCGGCGCGAGGCACGCCAGGAGGAACTGCGCCGCCCGCCAGTCCGGCTGCGCGAAGTCCCGCTCCGTCTGAACCACCTGCTGGCCCGTCTCCGGGTCACGCACCATCCGGGTCCGCTCCCGCAGCACGTGCCCGCCCTGCGCCGCCTTCCGCACCAGCAGCACCAGCTGCGCCTTGCCCTCGCTACGCGCGCGCATGAACCTGTCGCGAAACTCGCGAAACTGCCGCTCCCCAGCCCTCGCCCGCTGGCCGGCCTCGATGCGCTGCTGCTCCTGCTCCCCCCGCTCCAGCCACCGGTACACCGTGCTGGCATGCACGCCGGCCATCGGCGCTGCATCGCTCACCGGCACGCCGGCGCGCACCGCGTCCAGCAGCCTCTTCTCCACCTCCGGTTCGAGGGCTGGGCGTCGGCCGCGGCGGCCAGGGCGAGGGGTATCCACAGTGGGGACGGTACGTCGAACAGCAGGTCAAGGGCGCTCCGACGACCGCCCCGCCACACCCTCGGGGCGGTCGTCCGGCAGCTGTCAGGCGGGAGCGTCCGAGCGGGCGGCCCGACGTTCCTGGAGCCGCCTCCGGGTCTGATCGAGGTTGGGGCGCACCCAGGCGTGCCAACCTGCCTGCTCGGTCCACTGCCGGGCATGCCCGCGCTCGGGGAGGCCGCAGTGGGCGCAGCCACCCAGGGCGGCAGGCGAGAGTTCGGTGCTCATGGCTTCCTCAGGGTCGGGTAGTCCGGACATGGCTGCGCCCGGTACCCCGTCGGGGCACCGGGCGCAGCTGCGGGGCTTCTACTCCCAGCCGAGGGTGTAGACGAACTCGTCGTACGCGTAGCCCGTCGCGCCGCTGGCCATCGGCGGCAGGGTGACCACGGCCGCCGGGTCGCCGTTCTCGTCCATCGTCAGGTCCTCCACCGGCCAGCCGAGGGTGGTCTGCCGGGGGCCGTCCTCGGTCTCCCACACCGTGACCACCAAGGCGTCGTCCGGCAGGTCCACGAGCCGCCCCCACAGCATGGAAGAGCTCATGACGTCCTCGACGGCGTTCACCTGCGGCAGGCCGACCACGCAGACCCGGCGGCCGGTCTCGTCGCGGACATGGGCCTGGACCGGCCAGCCGACGACGGCCCAGCCGGACCCGTCGTCGGTCGCGCGCTCGGCGACGACCAGGGCGTCGGCCGGCATCTCCAGGAGCCTGGCTCGGAGGGTCGAGACGCGCAGGACGCCTGCGGGCACCTCAAGGGGGACAGTCAGCAACATCGTTGGTCTCCTTGACCGGTAGGCGGCCGGGATTCGCGGTCCCGACCTGGCTCTGCCATCCTCCACTGACATCGCGCGCCTTGGGCACAACTGCTGCGCCCTGTCAGGACGGTGACGGCATCAGGGCGAGAACCTCAGCGCGACGGGCCACGTCGGTGTCCAGCAGCCCGGTGAAGTGGGTGGTGACCATGGCCGCGTCGTGCGCCCGGGCTCCGCGCAGAGTCATGCAGGCGTGCTGGGAGCGGATCAGGCACGCTGCGCCCTGGACGTCCAGGTGGGAGTCGAGGGCTTCCACCACCTGCCGGCCGAGGCGCTCTTGGACCTGCGGGCGGGCGGCGTACTCCTGGGCGAGGCGGGCCAGCTTTGACAGGCCCACGATCCGGGCGCCGGGCTTGGGCAGGTAGGCGACCGTCGCGCGCCCGGGGAACGGCAGGACGTGGTGCTCGCACAGCGCCACGAACGGCACGTGGACGGCGGCGATGATGCCGGGCCGCTCGTCCTCGGGCGGGAAGGTCACCTTCAGGTGCCGGGCCGGGTCGAGGTGGACGCCGCTGGTCAGCTCGGCGAGGGCCTTCGCCATGCGGCGAGGCGTGTCGGCGGTGGACTCGCTGTCGCACGGGATGCCGAGGGCGACGAGCAGGCCGGCGGCGTGATCGGTGGCAGCGTCCAGGTCGATGCCGTCGGGAAGGGTGGTGGTCATCGGTTGCGCTCTCCAGGCCACAGCAGCATGTGCTGCCGCATCGACAGATTCCAGTTCTGGCCGATCACGTGCTCGGCCAGGGAGCGCGCCACGTCGATGGTGCGCTCGGCGGTGGTGCCTTCCGGCATCACCCACACGGCGTGCGGGGGGATGTGGAACCGCTCGACCAGGGCGGCGATCTCCTCGAGGTCGTCGGGGCCGGTGGCGACGAACTTGAAGCGGGCCCGGTCGCGGTGGGAGAGCTCCGCGAACGCCGCCAGCGCCTCGGGGACGATCCGCCGGTCCTCGTCGTCGCCGGCGTTGGCCAGCTTCGGGCTGACGTTGAAGGTCAGCCGCGGCACGCCGAGGGTGACCGGCTGGGGCGCGAGGGTGCCGTTGGTCTCGACCTCGACCCGGCGAGTGGTGTGGCGCAGCACCGCCATCCACGACCGCCAGCCGTCGGTCTTCTGGTGCAGCAGGGTCTCTCCGCCGGTGATGACGACGAGGGCGTGCGGGTGCGCGGCGGCCCACTCGGCGAGGTCGACGACCGGGACGCGGGTGATCTCCTTGCGCAGGTCGAACCGCTTGGCGTCCCACGAGTAGGGGGTGTCGCACCAGGTGCAGCGGAGGTTGCAGCCGCCGAGCCGGATGAACAGGGCGAGCCGCCCGGCGGACGGCCCTTCTCCCTGCACGGTGGGGCCGAACGTCTCCACCACGGGCAGACTGGCCGGCAGGACGAGTGCGCTCACGGCTGCGCCGCCGTCCACGAGGCGGCGTTGACCGCGGTCTCGGACACGCGCACGTGGGAGACGACGGCGCCGGCGGCCCTGGGCAGGGTGTGAAGGGCGTCGGTGGCGACCCGGCTCAGGAGCTCGGCGACAGCTTCGACGCTCGGCCAGCCGAGGTCGGCGGCGTGCCGCTCCTGCTCGGTCGGGTCGTCCGCGCCGAACCGGAACAGCTTGCTGCCATGTCCGGCGAGGATGGGCGCGAGCGGGTCGGTGTGGCCGAGCATGGTGCCGTGGTCGAGGAACGTGTCGATCCACTCGCGCAGGGCCCGCTTGAACCCTCCGAACTCCACGACGGTGCCGGCCGCGAGGTTGGGCGAGGTGACGGTGATCTCGGCCCACCAGCTGTGGCCGTGCAGGTTCTCGCACTTCCCGGCGAGGTGCGGGAGGCGGTGGGCGGTCTCGAAGTTGTGCCGCACGGTGACGGCGTGGCGCACGGTGAGGGTGCTGGTGTCGCTCACTCCTGGTCCTCCTTGGGCAGACGGATGACGGCGCCGGCCTCGCCGTCCTCGGAGACGGCCACCTCGTCCAGGCGCAGGCCCATCGCGGTCAGGTGCTCGGTGAGGGTGCGGGCCAGGGCCTCGCACGAGGCGGGGCCGCACTCGCGGTCGCCGGGGCCCCACCAGGCGCGGATGTGGTCGGCGAGGTCGTGGAACTCGGTGTCGCGGTCGTCGTGGCCGACGTGGACGCTGGCGCGGATGTGGAACAGGTGGCGGTGCCGGGCGCGCAGGTAGGCGCGGTGCTCGGGAGCGGCCGGCCAGTGGTGGAAGCCCGGCAGCCGGACCTCCGCCCACACGGTCGCGGTCGCCGCGCCGGGGGTCGTGATCATGGTTTCTCCTTGTCGGTGATGGGCGGGTAGGACTGCTGGCCGAGCAGCTGCTCCCTGGTGGTCCGAGCGACGCTCCACACCGTGGTGGTGGCCTCGACGGTCTGTGCGCACATGAGGCAGCAGGCCGTGCGGCCTCGTGTCGGGTGTGCCGGCTGGTCGAGGTCGTAGCTGAACCCGCGGTCGATGACGCCGACCTTGCGCAGCAGGGCGGAGTCGACGCGGACGTCGGGCCAGCGCAGCGGGCCGAGCCAGGTGGAGGAGTCGCAGGAGTCCGGCGGTACGGCCAGGCACCACTCGTTGACGGTCAAGCCGAGCACGTGGACCCACAGGTCGGGGTACTGGCGGTGCCGCTCCCACAGGGTGTGCAGGAGCCTCAGCCGCACCGGGGTGGGGGCTTGGACGACGTTGCCGAAGCAGATCCGGTCGTACTGCTGCGCCAGCTCGTCGAAGTAGTCCCAGCCGTCCACCAGAGGGTGGTAGACCGGGATCGGGGCGAGCCCTTCGCCCTCCAGCCGGCCTCGGGTGTGGATCTTGTTGTCCCGGCCGCCCTGGTCCAGCTCGATGTAGCCCCACAGCCGGTCGCCGTGGCGCTGCACCAGCTCGACGTACCGGGTGTACAGCTCCTCGAAGCCGTCGATCTCCTCGGGCGCCAGGCGCAGCGCTTCGTCCATCGTCACGCCGGGGTGGGCCCGCTTGTGCCGGTTGGTGAGCCAGAAGATGCCGCTGTCCAGCAGGACCTGGTGGCCGGCGTCCAGGATGGCCACCAGGCGGCGTTCGTGGCCGGCGGTCAGCAGGTCGTTGGTGGCGAGCAGGACGTGGCGGGGGTAGTGCTCGGAGTCGCCCGCGGCGAAGTAGATGTGCCGCTCGTCCTTGTCGAAGGCGCCGCCTCCGGTCTGCCGGATGGCGGGGGGAGGGGTGCGGGGGCTCATCGGAGCTTCTCTTCTCGGTCGAGGCGGGCAGGGGCCGGGCCGCCGGTCAGCTCCTCGAGGCGGTGCGCCGCGTGCTGCCAGCAACGGCCGAGCGCGGTGGCAGCGTCCGCGCAGATGCGCGCGGCGGCCTCGTAGGAGGCGGTGTCCCCCGGCGCGTACCGGAAGCCGGCGGGCAGGTCGCCGACGCGGCGCAGCAGGGCGGTCTCGATGCGCTGGTGGTTCCAGCGCAGCGGGGCAAGCCAGGAGGAGGAGTCGCAGGAGTCCGGCGCAAGCGGCAGGCACCACTCGTTGGCGGTCAGGCCGAGCGCGTGAATCCACAGGTGTGGATAACTGCGGCGCCGCTCCCACAAGGTGTGCAGGATGCGCAGCCTGACCGGGGCCGATGCCTGGACGACGTTGCCGACACAGATCCGGTCGTACTGCTGCGCCAGCTCGTCGAAGTAGTCCCAGCCGTCCACCAGCGGGTGGTAGACCGGGATCGGCGACAGGCCCAGGTCGTTGAGCGCGGCGCGCTGCGCCCGCTTGTGCACGAGGCCGCCCTGGTCCAGCTCGATGTACCCCCACAGCCAGTCCCCGTAGGTCCGGGCCAGGTAGACGTACCGGTCGCGCAGTTCCTCGAAGCCGTCGATGCTCTCGGGTGGCAGCGCGAGGGCCTCGTCCATCGACACCCCGTGCGCGCGCCGGTGCCGGTTGGTCAGCCAGAAGATCCCGCTGTCGAGGAGCACCCGCATCCCGGCGTCCAGGAGGCCGCGCAGCCGCTGCTCCTCGGCGTCGCCCATCAGCTCGTTGACCGCGGTCAGGACGTACGGGCCGGCGTTGTACTCCCCTCCGCCGGCGGTGAAGTAGATCGGCCCCTCATGCGGGTCGAAAGTCCCCCCGGCGGTCGGCAGGATCGCCGTCACGACTCGTCTTCCACGAGCACGGGCGCCTGCCCGCTGATCCGCGCCCACTTGTCGAGGAGGTGGCCCGCCAGGTAGCGCTCCGGCTGGACCATGACCAGCCGGCGGCCCATCGCGCGGTCGGCGAACGGGGCGAGCGGGGTGGGGTAAGGAAGGAACAGGCTGTCGTCGATGAGCAGCGGCGACCAGCGCGGCCATCCGTCGAAGACCTCGGCGACCACGAGGCGGTGATCCCCCAGCTCCCAGACCTGGCCCTTCTCGACCTGGTGCTCCGGCTCGCCGACGGTCACGCCGGCCAGAGCCAGCAGGTCGCCGCGGGTGGGCTGGTCGGGCTCGTCGTCCGCCTCTTCGGTGTCCCCGTCGGCGTCAACACCGGCGGCTTCGCCCGAGTCGAGGTCGGCGAGGAGAGCATCGAGCTGTCCGTGGTCGAACCCGGTCGCGGCGAAAAGGTCGGTGTCCACCGCTTCCAGACTCGACAGCATGGCGGCCAGGCCGGCTTCGTCCCATCCTCCGCGCGTGGTCAGGTGGTTGGAGGCGATGAGGTATGCCTCGGCGTGGGCGTCGTCGCGCGAGGCCCAGCCCCGCACTACCGGGACCGTCCATCCGCCGTCCTCGGTGACGACCACGCCTTCCGGCGCATCCTTCCCGGCGTCCCGGCGGCGCGCCAGGGTCTCGTAGCGGCCGTGGCCGGCCACCAGGCGCGCGGTGCGCTCATCCAGGAGACCGGGCTCGGTGAAGTCGAACTGCTCGACGGACAGGTCCAGCCCGCCGTCGTCGTGACCTTTCGGGTTCCGCGCGGCGGGCTGGATGTCGTCCAGCGGCATGTAGTCGATGTAGCGGGGGGCAACCATGAGCGGGGAACCTAGGCGGCCTCCCCCGTTAGGTCGCGTCGACCTAACTGCCCAACGGCTGGTGAGGGTTCAGCTCTCCACGGCAGGGCTCGGAGGCTGGGCTCCCTGCTCGCTGCGAGGGAGGCGGGCCCGGGTGGGGCCCTGCCGGCTGAACGGGTCGCCGTAGGCCGCAACGAGCGAGTCGTAGATCGGCGTGCCGGCCTCGCGCGTGCCGCCGATCGTTGCCACAGGCGCCGCAACCGGGACGGCGGGCGCCCCGGACGGCAGGACAGGACGGGAGGCGAACCAGGCGGAGGCGGACGAGTCAGCCGGAGACCCAGAGCTGGTCATGACGATGCAGATCCCTTCAACTCTCTTGATGACCATGGACGTTAGAAAGCTCGATGGGTGTGGTCGCGGCGAGCCTGGTGCCGGAGATGCGGCCCAGGCCCGCCACGGCCGTGCAGCGCGCCACCTGCGGCGCGTGCCGCGTTTGGCGGCCTTACGTGCTCTTACTGCCGCGCTTCGCGGCCCGGACGCGCCGTACCTCGTCGCGGCCGGCGGTCTGGACCCGCTTGGTCGGGTAGTCCAGCTCGTCGAGGGAGGGACGCTCACCGGGCGGGTTGTCCCAGAACGCCTCCAGCTGCCGCACGCGGGCCGTCAGGTCCGGCTCCGGGTCCTTGAGACGCCCGCCCGTCCGGACGTACTCGTACTCGCCGTAAGTGCCGTAGGGCACGCCCTGCAGCAGGGTCTTGGCGATGGACTGCTGCTTGTCGGCGTCGGACTTCGCGGCCCGGTGCCGGTCGTAGTCCGCCAACGCCCACTCGATGTCGGCTCGGTCCTCGATGAGCGTGTACGACTCCGGGGACCGGCCCGCCGAGGCGGCTTCCTGCATGTTCCAGCAGTGGATGCGGGCTGGGCAGTAGCGTCGGCAGATCGGGTCGTTGCTCGGGCCGGGACGGTCGCGTGGCAGCTCGGTGCCGAGGTCGAGGCCCGTGGCGATGGCGGTCAGCCTGGCCAGCGCGCGCTTGGCTGCGTTCTCGTCGTAGGGCCTCGCGAACTCCTCGTCGGCGCCGCTCTTGCGCTCGAAGTAGATGATCCGCACTTCCCGGACCAACTCGCCTGCCAGGACCAGGGCGAGGGCGTAGAGCTGCGCTTGGTCCCAGACCTCCTCGGCCGGGCCCTTCTCGCCGACCTGGGACCACTGCCAGTCTCCGGCGGTCTTGAAGTCGTACAGGATGCCGGTGATCGGGTCGTACTCGTCGTAGCGGCTCGGCCGGTCGAGTCCCGGCAGGGTGACGCGCTGCTCGTACAGCCGCCATGGGTAGAGTGCTCGGCGCCGTGCGGCAACGGAGTCGTGGATGAGGATCCCGGCGGTGGCCGCGCGCCGGTCGGTGGGCGCCGGGGTGTAGTCGGGGGGCGGGTTCTCCCGGTACCAGATGGCCCTGCGGCAGGACGTGGTGTCGGAGGCCCCGATCGACCAGTGCCCTTTCGGCCGGGGAGCACGGCGGCTACGCCGGCGTGTGCGGTCGTACTCGGCAAGGTCCTGTCCGAGGCTGCGCCCGGTGCCGGCCTGGGCGCGTTCCCGCAGGAGGTCGGCCGGATCGCGGCGGTACCTTCCGCATGCGGTGGGGGCGTGGCCGCCCGAGCGTTTCGTACCCCGGTGGACATGGCGAGGGGCGCCGCAGCGGCAGGGCAGCATGTGGGGGCCGATGGTGGTGGCGGCGGCTGCGAGTTCGCGGGCACGCTGGATGAGCAAGGGGTCCAAGGTGAGTCCCGAAGGTGGGCAGGCCGGCCAGCCGCGCGAGGGCGGCTGGCTGGCCTGCGGGTAGGTGGTGGCGCTCAGGCCTGATCGGCGGCGCGGCGACCCCACGCGCGGTGGTCGGGGTTCTGGCGGACGAGCATGCCGCCGGCGGCGAGGTACTGCGCGGCGTCCTCGTTGTATGCGCGAAGTGCGGCGACGACGTGGTCTCGAAGCCCGTCGAGGAGCTGGCTCAGCTCTTCGGGTGTGGCCTCGGTGGTGTTCTTGCCGTTGGATTCGCGCCAGCGCCGGGTGACCTGAGTGACGTTCCTGCCGAGGGCGGCCGCGTAGGCGCGCAGCTCCGCGCGAAGCTCTTCGAATGTCGGTGGCCCGGCGGCGTCATCCTGCGACGGACTCGGCTGCTGGTCCCCATCCGGGTCGGTCTCGGGGTCGCGGTCCTCTGTTGTGCTCTCCACGACGGTGCCTCGGATGACCACCGGGCCGGGCTGGGACGACTCCGAGCGGGCAGCGCGTCGGCGGGCTGCTCCTTCTTCGCGGGCAAGCTCTCGCTGTTCGACGTCCGCTCGGCCCATCTCGTCGTGCTCGTAGATGCCGGTCAGCTCGCGGGGGAACGCGATACGCCACGCCTGGGCCTCGGCCACCTTGCCGATCATGTGGGTGCCCATCCCAGGCCATAGCCCGGAGAGGATCTTGTTCCCGGTCCTCTGCCCCTCGCCGTACGCGTCCCTGGTCCACTCGTCCTTGGTGACGGCGAACTCCTTGAACAGGGCGACGGCCTGAGAGACCGTCCGGTCGCCCGCAATGCTGTAGTGCTCGATGCGGCACATGGCGGCGGCCGGGTGCTCTTCCCCGAGCCAGACGTCGACCCACCGGCGGCGGTTGATGCCGTCCTCGCCCTCGACCCACCACTTCGGGTCGTCCTCGGGGCCGGTCCAGAACGGGCCCTGGCGGCGGATGAAGCGCTTGGTGCGCTGGCCGATGTGCCGGAACCCGTCGATGCCGGTCTGGGCGGTGTAGAACAGCTCCTCCTGCTTGCCCACCTTGCGCTTGCGCGCGATGTAGTAGATCTCGCGGCGGAACGGGTCCAGGCCTGTGCTCTTGCAGATGTGGAAGAACGCGACCTGCTCGTGGGTGGGTGCGTTCGCGAGTCCGATCGAGGCGAGGGCGGATCGCTGCGCCTTGGTCCAGAACCGCTGATCGGCGGTGATCTCCAGGACCTGGTCGGCGGTCTGGATCGCCATCTCGGCACGGTTGTCGTTCAGCGGCGTGAGCGGCTCGGGCGGGGCCGGCGCATCCTGCCGGGCGGCAGCAGGCTTGTCCTGCTGGGTAGTTGTCACCGTGAGGTGCCTTCCTTATCTCCGTGGCGGCACCGGGGTTCGCAGGCCCCGGTGTGGCTGCCTGCGTCTACCCTCCCGCTCCGGGGACGCCCGTGGGAACACCTCACCACGTGGCCAAATCGGCTGCGGAGACTGGAGATTAGGAAGAGCGGCCGCCGGGCCAGCGGGGTGCGAATCCCGCCCGGATTCTCGCGCTCCCCTGATAGGAGACAGCCCCGAAGGGTTGGTTGCCAGAGCACGAGGCCGGTCGGCCCGGCGGTCACATCTTCACTCTAGGGTACGGCCGGCGCCAGCCGAAGGCTGATCACCAACCGGAACGGCGGTCCGGGGCGGTCGCCCGCTCCAGTGCGCCGGCCCCGGCGTGCTGCCACAGGCCGTCGTAGAACGTCTTGGACGCCACGATGGCCAGGGCCACGGTGGTCAGTGCGGTCTGGGCGTGCGCGATGTCACCGCGGGCCAGCACGGTGACGACGCCGACGACGGCGGAGGCCACCGCGCCGACCACGGCGCGTACGGGCTTGGTCCACTGCGGCTGCTGGATGAGGGCGGTGGCCCAGGGGGTGACGGCGCCGAGCAGCAGGCCCCACGCCTCGGTGTCGTTCAGGATGTTCGTCACGGTCGCATCTCCCGGGTGCTGGTGGTGTGCTGGTCGGGTTTGGCGCTCATAGCGGCCAGGTCGCCACGAGGGCGATCGCGGAGACGGCCAGGTAGCCGCTGGTGAAGCGGTAGCGCTCCAGGAGGCCGGCTTGCGCGGCTACTCCCGGGGCGGTCGTTCGTCCCTTGACAGCGCGGCTGGCAGTCCGGCGAGGGTGAGGCCGGTGATGATCACGCTGGGGTCGGCTGGTGGCGTCCACACTTCCCGGACAATCACCGCCATCCCGAGCAGGAAAAGGATCAGGTCCCGGAGAGTCCGCCAACCGGTGATCTCGCGCCATCTGGTCCTCCATCCGTGCTGTCGGCCAGCGGGTGGCTGCTGGTCGTCCTGGTCCGGTTCCACAGCGGGGGACGGTAGGCCGGGCTGACCGTTAGGGTCGCGTCGAGGCGGCCTGGAGCTCGGCGATGGTGGCCTCGAGTTCGGCGATCCGCTGTGCCTGTTCGCTTTCGCGGACGGCCCGCGCGGCGTTCTCCTCCCGGGCGAGCGCAAGTTCCGCCTGCGTTTGGCCCCAGGCCTCGGCCATCTGGGCGCCGAGGCGTGCGATGTACTTGTCCGCTTCGACAGCGACGGGCGCGGTAGCGGGCTGCATGGTGTCTCCGATCATCGGGCCTGGCTGGGTTAGTCGACGGGGTGAGGTTCGTGGGTGCAGCGGGCGCCCTGCTCCCGCAGGTGTCGGACGCCGGCGCGCAGCAGGGCGGCCTCGGCCGGGGTGAGTCGGCGGCGGTCTGCTGTTCCGAGCAGGTGGTCGAGTTGGTCAGGGGTGGGCCGCTCGCTCATGCCATGCCGTCTCCGCTGTCGCTCCGGTGGGCGTCATCGCGCCGGGGCACGGCAGAGTCCCACATCGCGGTGGTGAAGGTCGCGGGGACGGTGGGAGGCGGGGAGGCGGTGCCTGGGGCAGCGCCGAGCTGCTGGCGTGCCTGCTCGACGAGGACGGTCTTGGCGGTGACACCGGCGGTGGTGATGCCGTGGTTGGCTCGGATCAGGTCCAGCGGGTCCGGGGCCGGCGCGGCCGCGGTGCGCTTGGCCGTGGTCGCAGCGGGCGAGACAACCTGGATGCGGGTCCGCTTGGTGTGGGCGATGCGCTCGAGGTGAGCAGCGCGTGCGGTGGCCCGGTCGGGGGCGTTGTGCAGGGTGATGGGCGCTTCGTCGCCGACCTGCAGGCCGTGCAGGGCTTGGGTGGAGGGCGCCGTGAAGCCCTTGGCGGCGGCCGGATCGCGCTCGCGGTGCTCGTTGGGGTCCGGGACGAATGGCTCGTGCAGAAGGATGTCGAGGATCTGGTTGATGCCGGCGGCGGTGGTGTGGTCGATGTCGTACTCGGCGGCCCGCCACTCCAGCGAGGAGGTCGGGAAGACGGTGAGGTGGTGTCCGCCGTCGGGCCGTTGCTGGCGCACCTGCCAGCACTCGGTGGGGCCGACTCGGACAACGCTCGCGTCTACGACTCGGTACTGCTCGGGCATGTGGGTCACTTCCTGTCTCAGATGCGGAACGCCCAGAAGCCCACGCTTCCGTCTGGGCTGCTGGATTCGAGGCCGATGGTGAAGCCGGTGCGGGAGGACGCGGTGACCTGCCACTTGCGGAGGGCGCGCGAGTCCCGGAGGGTCACGATCGGCACCATGTCGGAGTTCATGGTTGGGCCGAAGGCGAGTGCCATGGCGTTCCAGTTGTTCATCTGGACGGTGCCGGTGAACAGCCCTCGATCGGGCTCGGCGTACCAGTAGTTGGGCCAGGTGCCCTTGTACTGGAGGGCGGCGTTGTCGAGCCAGATCTCGCTGCTGGAGCCGTCGTCGTTCCGCCGGCCGAAGGTGGGCCCCCAGCTCTGGGCGGTCACGTAGCTGTGCAGCTTGTCTTCCAGGAGGTAGGTCAGCGCCGCTCCTTCGGTGGCGTTCATCCGCACTGCTCCGCCCCAGGGCATCTGGTTGTCCGTGCGGATGGTCTCCAGCGCGGAGACGTACTCGGTCAGGTAGAGGCGGTATGCCGCTGTCTGTCCGTTGGCGGGGAAGGTGCCGGAGTTCAGGCCGATGTAGGCGGCTCCGTTGTTGCCGCCGATGGCGTTGATGAAGGCGTAGTTGCTGCCGTCCGTCGGGAAGAAGCGGATCTCCGGCAGGCCGCCGCCGGGGTTGATCTCGATCCGCTGGCCGGTGACGCCGCTCGACAGGCCGCCCACGATCTTCACGGAGCCGTTGGCCGCGGCGATCGAGACGGTCTGGACGCCGTCGGCGTTCCAGGCTCCGATGCCTCCGGAGTTCAGTTCGACCCTCGCGCCGTTCTCGGCGGTCTTGATGCGGGCGGAGACTGTGACATCGGCCTTGAGCTGGCCGACCGTCAGCTTGCTGGCCGAGACGGTGCCGATGTTCGCGTCCTGGATCGTGGCGAGGGCGATCTTCGCGCCGACGATCGTCGCGTCGGCAATCTGGACGGCTCCGATGATGTTGGCCGGGAACTCCAGGGCCTCCAGCGTGAGCATGTCGATCTCGGTGACCGCGGCGGCGCCGCCGTCCACGTTGAGCAGCAGGTGCGGGCGGACGTACCGCACGTTGGGGTGGAGGCTGGTGGGCTTCTGCGGGTCGGGCTGGGTGGTCCAGAAGGGTCCTGCGGCGGGGCCGTAGCCCTTGAGGAAGCCGGTGAGGGTGATCCAGCCGCCTCCGGGCGCGAGGGGCGTGGCGTTGGCGGCGACGGTGAAGGGCAGGTCGACCGCGTTGGTGCCGGCGGTGTTGATCCGGGTGAGGCCGTCGGCGGCGATCCCGGTGAGGCCGGCGGTGATCTTGCAGGCGGTGCCGGCGGTCTGCCGGACGCGCACGGACATGCGGTACAGGACCGCCGGGTCGAGGAGCAGGTTCTCGGACCACTCCAGGCGCAGCACCTTGGAGGCGACGAGGGCGCGGGCGCCGGTGGGGGCGTCCGGCCGGGCGGCGGTACTCCACGTGGCGTCGGCATCGCCGGAGGTCTTCACCCACCGCGGTTCGTCGGAGGCGAAGCCGGTGAAGAAGGAGGTCTGGAGGCTGGCGCGCTCGACGTCCGCCCACTTTCCCGCGGTGAGGATCTTGTCGGCGAGGTCGGAGCCGATCACCATGTCCGGGATCGCGGAGACTTCGGCGGACGGGGCGGAGGCGTTGCCCGCCCGGTCCACGGCCCGGAACTTGAGGTAGTAGGTGGTGCCGTAGTTCAGGCCGGTGACCGGTGCGGCGGCCGCGCCGGTCAGCCGGTCGACCACGGTCGCGGCGGTGGGGGTGAAGCCGGCGGCGGTGGAGGCGTGGACCTCGAGGGCCGCGAAGTCGGCGGGCATCGTCTCGCCCTGGGCGCCGCGCCCGTCCCAGGTAGCGCGGATGCCGCCAATCAGCCGGGCGAGGACGGGCTTGGACGGGACGGGCGGCGGTGTGGTGTCGGTGGCGAGGATGATCTCCTCGGACAGCTGCCAGCCGGAGGAGTTCCCGGAGGCGTCGACGGTGCGCACGCGGGCCTGGACGCGCTGGCCGGCGGGCAGCTGGTCGTAGTGCGCGACGGTGCCGTTCACGGCCTGCTCGGGCGACCACTGCGGGGCCTGGCCGCCGATGGGCAGGCCGGGCAGCAGGTAGGAGACGTAGTAGTTCCCGGCGTCGTCGTACACGGTGCCGTCGGCGTTGTCGGTGACCTTCGGCCAGGACACGGCCAGGGCCGCCTGCTGCTGGCCTTCGGAGTCCAGGTAGGCCCACGAGCCGACCAGCACCGCGGCCGGCGCCTTGGGCGCCACCGTGTCGTTGCGGTCGCCGAGCGGCGGCAGCGGGGTGCGGGAGGCGGAGGCTGCGCCGTTGGTGAGCGCGTCCAGGCGGCGCTGGATGCGGATGCGCTGCTCCACGAAGACGTCGTTCAGCTCCAGGGAGCTGGTCGGCTGGCCGCCCTCGTCGTAGGTGGTGGCGATGGTCCGCACCCGCAGCGGCTCCAGGGTGGCCGGGTCGGTGCGCCGCTGGTCGTAGCGGATGTAGTCGCCGGGCTGGTAGGCGATGCCCGGGCGGTGCTGGGTGGCGGCCGGGTCGAGTTCGATGGTGAAGCCCTCGGCGGCCGAGGTCATGCCGCCGAGGGTGACGCGCGCCAGCTCGGCGAGGGTGGCGGCGTCGGTGATGCCACCACGCCCGTCGAACGCCTCGCGGCGGCCGAACCGGGCGGCCGCGGTCGCGTCGACGACCTCGGCCAGGGCACCCCCGTCGCCGGCGGCCAAGAGGTGCGAGCGGACGGTGCGGCGGGAGCGCTGCCGGGGCCCCTTGAGGACGTCCCGGCCCAGGTAGAGCACGATGCCGGGGTGGTCGGTGGCGCAGACCGTGTCGGGCACGTAGGCACGCAGCCGGTAGCCCTCCATCCGTACGTCGGCCCAGCCGGCGCCGGTGATGGCCTGCACGGTCTTGAGCAGGTCGCCGCCGGCGTCGTACTGGGCTGTGTAGGTGGTGGGCCAGGGCCGTCCGGCGCTGTCGGTGGCGGAGGTGAAGTCCCAGGTGACCTCGGGCAGCGCGCCGCGGGCCTGGGCGCGCTGCAGTTGGGTGGCGATGATGGCGCCGGGGCTGGCGTTGACGAACGGGAAGTGCGGGTCGAGGCCGATGACCGGCGCGCCGGGGGTGTGCCCGGCGGGGTAGATCAGGGCACGCTCCAGCAGGGCGAGGGATCCCCGGCAGCCGACTTGTACGGGGCGGGCCTCGCCGCCTCCGTCGGCCGGGTCGTCGCCGTCGTCCTCGAGCAGGTATCGCTCCGGCCGTTCGGTGCCGTCGATGACGAGTGCGATCCGCGGGTCGTCGCCGGACAGCAGCGCGGCGCCGGGGGCGTTGCGGGCGTAGGAGAAGGTGAGGGCTCCGGGCCCGTTGTGCTCGGACTGGACCTTCAGGTCGCTCGGGTAGGGCAGGAGCCCGAGCAGGGGCCCGCTCGGGCTGTAGACGCGCAGGTGGATGGCCACGGTGGTTGCTCCGGTGTCAGGTCAGGTAGGCGCGGCGGCCGGTGACGGTCAGCTGGGTGCCGGCGCCGGGGTTCGTGCCGGTCAGGCGCACGCTCGGCGGCATGCCGGGACGGCCAGGGGCCAGGCGCAGGAAGGCCGGTCCGGTGTTGGTCAGGCGCGCAGGGTCGGGGACGAGGCCGCCGGTGCCGGTCAGCTGCCAGGTGGCGGAGTCCACGGTGAGGGACTGGCCGGCGGCGATCTGCCCGGTGTAGGTGAAGGAGTCGCCGTTGCGGCCGGGCCCGTCGCTGGTGTCGGTAACGGTGGGCGCGGTGATCGGCCCGGTGATCCGGTAGGCGAGCTGCTCCATGGGGGCTGTGGCGTCCGTGAACGGATCAAGGTCGAGGTCTTGCGGCAGCGGGGAGCCGGGGGCGGTGGCCTCGAAGGCGATGTCGCCGGACTCCCAGTAGCCGGCGGGCACGTTGACCTCCACGCCGACCCGCATGCCGTTCTGGCCGAGCGGGGTGGGCGCGAGGGCGGACAGGACCTCGCCCTGGCAGCGGCGGAGCTGCCCGGCTGCGGTGTACCGCTCGAAGGTGAGCAGCCGGTGCGGCCTGGCGATGGCGCGCAGCAGGTCTTCCCACGCCTGTTCGACGGCCTGCCAGCCGCCCGCTCGCGGGGCCAGCCACAGGGCGAGGGTGAACTTGCCGGGGCCGTGGTGTTTGGGCCTCCACAGCTCGCCGATCCGGTTGGGCACGGTGGCGTTGGTGCCGACGACGGCCGGCGTCGTGACCAGCCCGTAGCGGTATTCCACGTCTCGCACGAGGCCGTCGGTGAGTTCGTAGCCGTCCACCAGCCAGCGTTCGCGGGCCATCAGGCGCTCTCCTTGTCGAACAGGCCGAAGCTCGCGAGGGCCCGCAGCCGGTTGTTGACGGTCTCGCCCGGGGTCTCCGGCAGCGGGTTGGTGATGTACTGCACGATCGCGCCGGGCGAGATGACGGTGCCGATGCGGTCGCCTTGGCCGCCGTCGGCGAGCTGCCCGCGGGCGGCGTTGAGGGCGCCGACGGCCGAGGTTCCGCCGAGACCTCGTACGGTCTGCGGGGTGAGGACGCCTTCGCCGGGGCTGAGCCGGGCCAGGGTGGAGTCCTGGCCCGGGGCGTACCCGGGGACGACGCCGCCGGTGGCATAGCCACGGACGAAGGCCAGCACGCCGTCCACGGCGCGGTTGACCATGCCGCGCATCATGTCGCCCCAGGCGTTGTCGGGCATCCAGTTGAACCAGCTGCGCAAGGGGTTGAGGGCCTTGGCCAGGGCGCCGGAGGCCCACCCGCGTAGCCGGTCCATCGCGCCGTCGACGAGGCCGCCGAGGAAGTAGCCCTGGACGGGCGCGCCAGCCTGCGCCAGCCGGCCGGCGCGGGCGGCGTCGTTGAGCGCGGTGATGCCGCCTTCACCGCCGAGCTGCCGCACGGCCTGCGGGATCAGCACGCCCTCACCTGGACTGAGCATCGCAGGCACGGTGTCGCGGCCGGGCGCGTACCCGGGCACGACACCGCCTCGCGCGAAGTTGACGGTGAAGCTCGGGAGCTTACCGAGGCCGAAGGCGTCGGCCAGGGAGTTCCACAGCCGGCGGATACCGCCGTCGTAGACGATGTTGACCCAGAACTTGATGGGCCAGCCGAAGACGGTCGTCAGGGTCGGCCAGATCCACTTGACGAAGTCAACGAGGCCCTGGAGGGCGGACCGCACTCCGGAGACCAGCCCCCCGATGGCGGCGTTCACGACGTTGCGGAACCACTCGGACCGTTCGTAGGCCGTGATGAAGGCGACGACCAGCGCCGCGATGGCGGTGATGATCAGCATCAGCGGATTCGCCGACAGCGCGAGCATGGCCACCCGGACCGCGGCGATCGCGTTCGAGACGGCCATCAGTCCGGCGGCGACACCGGCAATCGTCAGCAGCGCGGAGACGAACGGTCCCATGCCAGGGATCGACAGCAGGACCTGCACGGCCGCCGCGACGGCCTGGAGAACCAGCAGGAACCCGGACAGGGTGCTGCCCAGGCCCCCGAGTTCGGCGGCGATGTTCGCCACCGAGGTGATCAGGCTGAGCAGTTGGCCCCACAGCTGGCCGTTGCCGAGCGCCCCGGCCAGCTGGGTGACAGCGGGCAGGAACTCGGTGCGCAGCCGGGCGATCAGCGGGGCGAGCGCCGGGTTGTTCGTGAAGTTGAACCAGGCGACGGCGACGGCCGCGACCAGTCGCCCGATCTCCTGGACGACGGGGACGGTGTTGGCGAAGTACCCGGCCAGCTTGGCCTGGGTCTTGCCTTCGCCGGTCAGGGTACGGAAGCTCGCGGCGGCGGTGGACAGGGAGTTCAGCAGGGTCTGCCCGGCCGGGGCGGCGGCCTGGCCGATGTTGAACACACCGACGGCGATGTCCCGCAGGATGCCCCACAGCTGCGCGCCGGTGTCCCCGGCGCGCTGGAAGAACGCGCTGAGCTGCCCGCCGTCGCGGGCGGTCTGGACGAACGCGGCGGCGGTGGCCATGCCGCGCTCGGCGGCGCCGGCCAGCCGCTCCACCAGCGGCCCGGCTGCGACGGTGATGTTCCGCAGGATGTCGGCGGCGCTCAGGCCGGCGTTGGCCAGCATGCCAATGACCCGCGTGTTGGTGGCGGCCACCTGCGCCAGGTCCGCCCGCCAGGGGCCGGACGTGGCCAGCTCCGATGCCCGGATGGCGGCCTGGCCGAGGACCTGGCCGGTCTGGGAGATGGCGTTGTTGAAGATCGGCAGCAGCTGCAGGCTGCGACCGATGGCCTGCTCCAGCGGGGGAAGCAGTGCCTCCTGCGCGGAGTCGCGAAGCCCGCGCAGGGCCGGCTGGACGGTGCCCTGGAGGAAGCGGGCGAAGCGCTGCCCGGCCGGGGAGAGCTTGTCGAGGGCCGCAGCGGCGGCGTTGGCTGCCGAGCTGCTGCCCGCGAGGGCCTGCAACTGGTCGCGCAGTGCCCGCGCCACGTCCCGCTGCGCGTCCGCGACCTGTTCGGCGGAACGTTTCTGCTCGCGCTGCCCCTCGCGGACCGTGCGGTCCAGCTCGGTGTGCGCGTCCCGCACCTCGCGGACGGCCTCGACCCGGGCACGCGCCGCCTGCTGCTCGGCGTCCTGGACGCCCCGGACGGCGTCCTGCTCGGCTTCCTGAGCACGGGTCAGCTGCTCCTTCGCGGAGGTGACCTGATCGCTGCCCTCGACGCCTTCCTGGTTCGCCTTCTTGGCGTCCTCGGCGAGGCGCTGGTTGCGGGTACGAACGTCCTCGAGCTGGTTGACCGCCTCCTGGTAAGCGATCTGCGCTTCCCGCCGGTCCGTCTCCGACGCGAACGGCGAGGTGTTGACCTGGTTGAGGCGCGAGCGTGCCTCTTCCAGGCCCAGGAGGGCCTTCTGCTCCTCCAGCGGCCCACGGGCAAGGTCGCGGTTCAGGTCCTCCAGGGAGCGCTGCGCTTCCCGCCGGGCGTCGTTGAGGGCTTCCTGCGCCCGTGTGGTCGCCTGCTGGGCGCGGGTGACGGTCAGCTCGGCCTGGGCCAGCTGCCGGTCCGCCGCCGCGACCGCCGCGGCCGCCTGCTCCTGGACGTCGGCGAGCCGGCGCCGGGCCTGCGCGACCTGCTCGGCGCCGTTGATGGACTGCTCGTCTGCGTCCCGCTGCGCCGCTACGAGACGGCGCTGGGCGTCCGCGACCCGGTCGGCGGCGGCCTGGCGTGCCTGGGCGGCAGCAGTCGCCGATCCGGCAGCCTGGGTGTCGGCTTGCCCGAGGGCCTTCACGGCCGCGCCGATGCCGGAGAAGGCGGCCAGCACGGTGCCGGCTCCCTGCGCGGCGGCCGTCATGGCGCCGGGGAGTGCCCCGAGGAGTCCGACCGCGGGGGCGGCGGCGGAGCCCATGGCGAACAGGCCTGCGGCGGCCTGGGTGAGGGCCTGTCCGAGTGCGAGGGCACCGGAGGCCATCGCGGGCAGGCGCGCCAGCCCGGCGATGGCGGAGCCCAGGCCCTCGGCTGCCTGGGCCAGACCGCCTCCGGCGGCCCCTGCGCCGCCGGAGCTGGGGTTGAGAGGCACGTTGACGGGCCGCTCCGCCATCGTCCGGAACGCCGCCATGCGGGCGGACGCGGCCGCGGTGTCGACCTCGACCTTGACCTTGACGGACATGCCGGCGAGAGCGGCACGCACCTGGGACCGCAGGCTCGCCGCGTCCACGTCCACGGCGAGACGGACCCGCGTCGAGGCGGCCTCGGCGACGGCCCGCACACGTTCCTTGAGCCCGCCGTTGTCGAGGGCAGCGACGACCCGCAGATAGGCGACGCCACGCGTCGCCTCCCGGATCTTCGCGTTCAGGCCGTCGGTGTCCAGGTCGACGCCGACCTGGACCCGGGCCTTGGCCGCCTGCGCGGCGGCCTGGACTCGCTGCCGCACGCCGGTGGTGTCCGCGTCGACACGGACCCTGGCCTTGAGGTTGCGGGTCGCCGCATCGACGCGGGCTCGCGCGTCCTGCGCGAACCCGGACAGGTCCGCGACGACCTGGACCCGAAGACGGCCGGAGTCGATCTCATCCGCCACTGCGGACCGCCTTCCTGGTAGTGCCGCGCAGGACGGCGACTGCGCGGGCCATCTTGTCCGCGCCCGCGTCGTGGGTGTGGCTGGCCCGCAGATGGGCCGGGCGGGGAAGCTCAACCGGCTTCCGCAGGCGGCGCTCCGCCGCCAGTACCGAGATCAGCTCGACGGCCTGCGCGAGGAGTTCCTGCGTCAGGCCCCACCGGTCGGAGCCGACTTCGCCGGCGTCCCGGCGCAGCAGCGCCTCCGCCGGCAGACCGCGCATCAGGGTCAGGAGGCGGCGGGTACCGAGGAATCCAGGGTCACCGGGCCGTCGCCAGACACCGCAGGCATCGAGGTGGTAGAAGCGCTGGAGGTCGGCTTCGAGGTCGTCCCAGCGTTCGAAGGCGTCTCGGACGGCCCGATGAGTTCCCCCAGGCCGGCACCGCCGCCCATGTACTTCGACCAGGCGTAGCGCGCCAGTTCCACCACGTCGGAGTGGCTGGGCCGCTTGGCCATCAGCCGGCTGTAGCCGTCCGACCCGAGCAGCCGGCGGCCCATCTCCCCGAACGCGGCGATCAGGTCGGACGGAAGGCTGGGCTCGGAGCCGAGCACGTCCACGATCAGGCCGGCGGCCTCCGCCTGCTGCTCCCCCTTGGACTGCGCGGCCTCCACGAGCTTGCGCAGCAGCAGCGGCAGGTAGGGGATACCGACGAGCGGCTGCCACACCTCCAGGGGAAGTTCGGCAGGCAGGACGGCCACCTCGGCACCGCCGAAGATGACGGGCTCCTCCCCGACGGTGTACTCGGCCTTCGCGGCTCGCGCTTTGTCGGCGGCGGCGGCCAGGCGGCGCGCGCGGGCGGCGTCCAGATCGATCCCGGGCATCAGCGGCTCCTCGGTCTGTCGGGCGGTGATCGCGGCAGACGCTAGGAGCGCCCCGGGCTTAGCGTCGCCCCGAGGTGTCGGAGGGCACCGGCCGGGAGGCGGCCGGTAGACGCGGCGGGAGGGGCCACGGCTGACCGTGGCCCCTCCCTGGGTGGTGATCGGGCGGCTGAGGGCGGCTACGCGGCCGTCAGGGCCGCGTACTCGGTGCGCAGCCGCTCCAGCGCGGCCGCCAGCGCTTCGGAGTGCGTGGTGTACAGCCGCTCACGCCACTCGTCCCTCCCGGCCCACCCGTCGCTCTCCGAGCACCAGCGCCATCCCGGACCGCACGGGCCCCACTCGCACATGCACGACTCGGTGAAGAAGACCCTCACCCGCCTCCGGGCCCACGCCCGGATCCGTGTGCTGCCGGGAGCGATCGCCTCGACCCGACCGCCCGGGCGCTGCTGGACGCCGTACCAGCCCGGCGCCAGCTGCACCAGCGTGCCGTAACGGGTGCACTCGCCCTCTTCGTCTAGCCGGACGAACGTCCCTTCTGGATATGGCAGTTCCATGGTTCCTCCCCTTGTCTGCGATGGTCCGGCCAGCCTCTTTGCCGCTCGTGGGGTATGGGCACAGCGAAGCCCCGGCTGGTGGGCGGCCGGGGCTTCGCGGAAGCGGTCGGGCCCTCCCCGGGGGGTAGGGACGGCCGGACCGACAGGACCCACAGTAGGCGGCCCAGCGCGCTGTGGGCACAGCTGCAACTGGCCTACAGGACAAGCAGATCAGGCGGCAGGGGCGAATCCGGGATCGTCGGTGAGGTCGTACCACGGGTCGCCCACCGCACCGCCGACGACCTTGAGCTCCAGCGGGAGCGTGGACTCGGCGTCGTTGGGGAACTTCTGGTTCACCGACGCGACCTGCTCGCACAGGGGGATGATCCGCCGGTAGTGCTTGGAGCCGTCGATCAGCTCGACCACGGCCGCGAACTGGGTGCGGCCACCGACGGCCGGCGGCGCGTACCGGTAGAACGTCTTGCCGTTCTGGGTCACGCTCGTGACCGCCCCACCGCCGTACACAGCGGTGATGTTCGCGGCGTTCCACTCCTGAAGCTCGACCTTCACCGTGGCCGCGTCCTCGGTCTGGATGGTGCGCGCGGTGTACCGGAGCTGGTGGGACTTGATCTCCTCGAACTTCGGGTCGGTGTTCCACTCGAGCGACCCGGGCTTGAACAGGCCCACGTCCTTCCAGGCGGCCGCCAGGGCCACGATCGGATCGGCGGGCGCGGCCGTACCCGGCACCGCCAGGTACAGCCGCGCCATCTGGGCGACGAACATGCTCTCCGTAGGCACGGTCGATCTCTCCTTGGGGCGGACCGGTAGGACTGCGCGGACCGTAGGCCGCGCCCCGCCGTAGCGTCGCGCCGTCCCTGGCCGGGGCTCCGGCCGGTCATGGCGCCCCCGCGCGCGTAGGGCTGTCGCAGAACTCGCGGAAATGCCGGCAGTCAGCTGGCGGCCGGGTGGGCGGTCAGCGCCACGACGCCGACGTACCGGCCCTGGCCTGTTGGTTCGGGCAGCCATCCCCCGGTCGACAGGGCCTGCACGAACGTGACCACGGGTTGCCCGGGGAGGGGAGGGCGCGCAGTCAGCTGGTGCAGGGCCTTCACCGCGGTGGTGAACGCCAGTCGCAGGTCGGGCCGGGCTGTCGTACGGTCCAGGTCCCCCAGAGCCTCGACCTGGAGGTTGAACGTACCGAGCCAGCGCCATCCTGGAGCGGAGCCGCCCGGGATCTGGGTGATGCGGATACGCGGGTAGGGCGGGGCGTTGCGCGCCCCGACCCTGCCTGCGCCGCCGAGCACGGCTGTCAGCTCATGGTGGTTGGACAGCCAGTCCACCGCGAGCAGTTCGGCGTCGAGAGACGCGAGGTCACGCACTCGCCTTGCCCTCGGCCTTGTCCGCCGGCGGCTTCGGCGCGAGCTGCTTGCGGGCCGGCTCCGGCGCGAGCGCCTTCGCCACAGCCTGCGGATCCGACGGATCGACGCCGGCCACGTACCCGGCGGAGATCAGCTGCCGGGCCTCGTGGTGCGGCACGTCGATCTCGTCGCCCGGGGCCAGCTGCTCGTCTTCCCGGGTGAGGTGGTGGGCGAGGACGATCCGGATGCGGTCGGTGTCAGCCATGACGGCTCCTTCGTACGGGGATGGGGTGACCGGGCGAAGGAAACCAAGCCCGCGCGGCTACCGTCCCGCCGGGGCGTGCAAAGCCGCGTGCTGTCCTCCCTCGTACGGTCTCATCGGTGCCGGGCGGCGACCTGGGAGGCGGCGCCGCTCATGAAGTGCGTGCCCGCGCCGTCGGCGAACTCAGCTTCAGCGGCCCGCGGGTAGTCGCACGAGACGTCCGCTTCGGCGCGCGAGCCGAGAATGGCGGCCTTGCTGGCCGTGATGGTCGCTGCGACGGCTTCCGGGTCCTCGGTGACGGTGCACCGGCACCCTGCCGTCTCCTCGACCGGGCCGTTCGGGTCTCGGGGCCGGTCCAGCAAGCCTTCGCCGACGTGGAACGGCACCGGGGCGGGCACCGTCTGGCCGTCGGCGGCCTGGTGGCTGGGCCGTGCTTGCCCGTCCTCGCGGGTGTGCCACGTCTTCGCGGCGGGAGCCAGGCGCCGGGCCTCGGCCGCCACTTCCTCGGCCAACCGTTCAACATGCCGGGCTGCCAGCGGCGCGAGGCGGGCTTCGATGTCCGGGGGCAGTTCCAGGCGCGCCATCAGGGGTGTCCCTCCACTCGGGTGCCGCCCGCGGTCCGTGGCCGGCCGGTGACGCGCACGTAGTTGAGTCCGGGGTCGGCCGGGTTCTTCAGCTCGTCGGCGACCAGGACGGTCCACTCGGTCCCGGACGCGGGTTCCACGACCAGGTCGCCGACGAGAAGCGTGCCGACGCGCGGGTCCAATGCGAGGTGCCAGGTGCCGTCGGGCTGCGGCTGAGCGCGTCCGGGCCACGGCCCCCGCAGGTCGCCGAGGGGGCCGGTCATCTCGTCCCCGTAGGCGTCGAGCCCCGGCAGGCCCCGGGTACGGGCACCGAGCTGCCGGTCAGCGAGGTGGACGGCCATCACATGCTCCACGTGCGCGGGGTGCCCGGGACGGTGAGCCCCGGCGGTGTCGGCCTCACAGGTGCCTGGTAGACGCGGCGACCGCGCAGCCGCCACCGGTCTGTGAGGGCGATGTCCGGCGGCGCCAGGAGCATGGGCGGCTCGGTGGTGGTGTCGTAGGTAACCGACTGGCCCTCGACGGACGCGGAAGAAACTCGACGCTGCCGGATCGGCGCGTCGGCCAGGACAGGGTGGTGGCAGGCGGTGGCACGCAGCCACAGGCGCAGCGGGGCGGTCTCGGGGTCGGATCGGGCGTCGATGCCGGCCACGTACTTGACGGTGTACGTGGGCGCGCCGAACGGTCCGGACCGCGAGTCAGGGTCCGCCGTCGCGGAGAGCACCGTGACGACAGGGGTGTGGTGCAGAATCCAGCCCGCGGGGCCGGCTTGGACACCGGTCTCGGTGTACTCGGCAGGCAGTAGCGGCCGGCCGAGATGGGCGACGAGGGCGTCCTGGGCGTCCTCGATCGCGGTCTCGATGCGCCGCCGCACATCATCGGCGGCGGACTCTGGGTATCCGAGGCGTCGGGCAACGTCCTCCACCGCGACGATCAGCTCCGCCATGCCTCTCCCCCAGACTCCGTGTGGGTCAGTGGCATGTGACGGTAGGTCGGGAGCAGCGTTGCGTCCTGCCCGGCACCGTCGCACTGCCGCGCCTGGTGGTTTTCTCGGACTGTCGGGGGGCGGCTCACCAGGGTGCGCCGCCCCTCTGGACTCGCTCTGAAGGTCAGCCGAAGCCTTGGCCCGCTATAGGGCCGGGGCGAACTCCAGAAGCGGCTGGGTCACAATGTCGCGCCAGCGCTCCCGGTGACCGGTGGCGTGAAGCCGGAAGTAGACGGTCTCTCTACGCTCGTCCTGCGACGTGCCGAAGTGGCCTCCGATGTTGTGGGCGAGCAGGTAGTGCATGAGGACGAGGCTCCCAGCCGAACCAGCGACCTGGAGGGGCTTGGGCAAGTCCACTGGCGGATATGGGACGGCGTCACGAAGGGCGTCCGCCCCGTGGTCGCGCAGCCAGGTGCCGGCGATCAGGTGGGTACCAGGCCACACCCATAGATTCCCACGATCCTGCTCCTGCTGGTCGGTAAGCAGCAGCCCAGCGAGCACGGTGAACGTCCCGGGCCGGCCGTCGTCCTCGGTGGGGGTCAGGCCGTCAATGTGCGGGGCGCCGGGATGATGTGGATGCGGCGGAAGGGTGAGCGCGATCTGCGCGACCTCCGGCGCGGGCAGGTCCAGGCTGTCCCGGAGGAATGAGCGGACGCTCTCGCCAACGCCGCTGCCCCTGTAAAGCTCCTGAAGCTCCGGATCGTCGGCAAGCCGCGGCCACAGGAAGTATGGGCCGGTTCGGCCAGGCTCCGGCGGCTGCTGTTCGAGGTTCCGGGCAACGAGACGCCGCCAGTCAGCGGTCTGATGTGGCGTGAGGTGGTCCGACAAGACGATGTACCCATCGCGGTGAAACTTGCTGCGGGTAACCGGAGTTGACATCTCCATTCGCCAAGTGAAGCGAAGCGCGACTGCCTTGGGCAACTCGATTTCCCGCGCATGGCAAGCCCAGAGCGTCCCCTCGCCCGGCCGCAGATGCAGCAGGTCCCAGACCTGCCGCCGCGCCCGTGCCCGCTCCTCAGGTCGAGTTCCGCTGCTGGACCGCGAAGAGAATGTGAGTACCGCCGTCGCGGGCGCCAACGCTGGCGCAGGCAGCGGTCTCGTACGCAAGGAAGCGTTCCCAGAGCCAAGGGGATCGCTCGACGTCGGCCAGGACAGTTGGGTCTTCGAGGCTCGCCCAGTTGCTCGCCGATCCCGCGAGGATCTCGCCGCCGCACTCGGCGACGAGGTTGGTGAGCTGTTCCCAGGTGAACATGCGGCAGACGTGGACCATACCAGGTACGTGGCGCAGGTCGCCGGTGCGGATGACGGCATCCGTGACGTCAGTGCCGTAGCGGATGGCGAGCTGCACGGCACCTGGGAAGCGGGCTCGCCAGCTTCCCCACAGGGACATCACCGAGGCGATCACAACTCCGTCGGGCTTCACGATGCGGAGGAGGCCGGCGAGGGCCTGGTGCTCCTGGTCGAAGGCGTACGAGAGCGGGCCTCCGTAGGCGAGGACCATGTCGAACGCAGCGTCGGGGAATCGGCTGGTGTCGCGGACGTCGAGCGGATGGCGCGCTTCGATGGCGGGCTCGTATCCGGCGGCGGTGACGTTGGCCTCGTTCAGGTGAAGTTGGACGGGCGAGATGTCGGTGACCACCACGCGGGCGCCGTGCTCGGCGAGCACGGTCGTAAAGCGGCCTGGGCCTGCTCCGATCTCCAGCACTCGCTGATCCTTGTTCAGATATCTGGCCAGGAAACGGCGGTGGATCTCGAAGGACACCCGGCCGGCGGTGTCTTTGGTGAGCCGGTCGTGTTCTCCCTCGCCGAGGGCGTCGTAGTAGCGGCGGATGGCGTCGACGGAGTGGTCGCTGGTGGGCGTCTCGTCTGGCGTGTCGGCCATCTGCCTCCTCCTGCGATGCCGCTCTGCATGCGGGCTCTGACCTGGGCTTCTCAAAACGGAGCGATTCGGGCAGGGCTCCGCCACTAGAATGCGTTCACCGTCGTGGTGTCGGCGTGAGCGCCGCCGCGACACTCCGCAGCTTCACCGAGAGGACGGTCTCAGGCCCCATGCGTTGGTCCCAGCTGTACGTGCCCACTCTGCGGGAGGACCCGGCGGACGCGGATGCGGTGAGCCACCGCCTGCTGGTGAGAGGAGGGTTCGTCCGGCAGCTCATGGCGGGCCACTACTCCCTGCTGCCGCTGGCCGTGCGCGTCCGCGCCAAGATCATGGACATCATCCGCGAGGAAATGACCGCGATCGGTGCCCAGGAGTTCGTCCTGCCCGCCCTGCACCCGGCGGAGATCTGGCAGCGCAGTGGCCGCTGGGAGGTGATGGGCGAGGAGATGTTCCGGCTCAAGGACCGCAAGGGTGCGGACCTGGCGCTCGGCATGACGCACGAGGAGATCTTCACCGTCCTGTCGCAGGAGCTGAAGTCGTACCGGGACCTGCCTCAGATGTGGTACCAGTTCCAGACCAAGTTCCGCGACGAGGCCCGCCCGAAGAGCGGCCTGCTGCGGGTGCGCGAGTTCACGATGAAGGACTCGTACAGCTTCGACATCGAGGCCGGTGGACTCGACCGCTCCTTCGACCTGCACAAGGCCGCCTACGAGCGGATCTTCGCCCGCCTGGGCCTGCCGGCGATCCCGGTGCAGGCGTCCAGCGGCAGCATGGGCGGCAGCGCGTCGGTGGAGTTCATGAGCCCGTCGAACGCTGGCGAGGACCTGGTGGTCCGCTGCCCAGGCTGCGACTACGCGGCGAACACCGAGAAGGCGACCTCCGCCCTGCCCGCCGTGGTGGACGGCCCCGGCCTGGACGCCCCGGAGCGGTTCGACACCCCGAACGCGCGCACCATCGAGGAGCTGTCCGGCCAGCACGGTGTGCCGTCGGAACGGCAGATCAAGACGCTGGTGTACGTGGTCGACGACCAGCTGACCCTCATCCTGCTCCGCGGCGACCACAACCTCGTCGAGCAGAAGCTCATCGACACCCTCGCCGCCAAGGCAGTGCGCCCCGCGACCGCCGAGGAGATCCAGACGGCGCTCGCCGCCTCCCCCGGCAGCCTGGGCGCGGTCGGCGTCGCCGAGCTGCCCGTCCTCGCGGACGAGGCCCTGCGTGGCCGCACCGACATGACCACCGGCGCCAACACCGACGGCGTCCACCTGCGCGGTGTGTCAGTCGAGCGGGACATCGCCGTACAGCGGTGGGCGGACCTGCGCGAGGTGACCGCCGGCGAGCCCTGCCCCCAGTGCGGTACGCCCCTGGAGGTGGTGGTCACGATCGAGGTGGGCCACATCTTCAAGCTCGGCCGCAAGTACACCGAGACCCTGGGCGTGACCGTGCTCGGGCGGGACGGCGAGCGCGTCGTCCCGATCATGGGCAGCTACGGGATCGGCGTGGAGCGCGCGCTGGCCTCGATCGTGGAGACGCATCACGACGACAAGGGCATCGTCTGGCCCGTCGCGGTCGCCCCGTTCGAGGCGGCTGTCGTCGTCCTCGGCACCAGCGATGAGAAGGTGACCGAGGCCGCCGAGACCCTGTATCGACAGTTGCAGGGCGAACGGGTCGACGTGCTGCTGGACGACCGTGACGAGCGGCCCGGCGTGAAGTTCCGCGACGTCGAGCTGATCGGCATCCCCTACCGCATCACAGTCGGCGCCCGCGGCCTGGCCGACGGCACGGTCGAGGTCACCACCCGGGCCACCGGCGAGACCCAGTCCGTGCCGGTGGCCGAGGCTATGGAACACGTCCGCAAGCTGCTGACTGCTTCCGTGTGAGGCGATCGGCTCGTCAGCCGGTCACCCGGTGGAACGCCTCGGTGAGGAGCGTCTCCGGGTAGCAGCGAAGGATCTTCGCGACGCTGCGCGCCTGGGTCTCGTAGTGGCCCATGGCGCGCAGTTTCGCTTCCAGGGCATCGCCCACCTCCATCCGCAGGGTGGCCGGTAGCCGCATCGCCTCGACCTGGCCGGGATCCAAAAAGCCTGGTCTGGCCGGTTCGGTGTACCGGGTCGCGCCGGTCACCAGGAGCACGTCCGGGCTGGCGTCGTACCGGTCGAGCGCGGCGAGGGCCATCCGGTGCGCGGCGCGATGGTCCGGGTGGCCGTTCATCCCGTTAGGCGGGAAGGCCACCACGCGATGGGGCTTCCAGCGGCGCAGTGCCTCCAGGACGAGAGTCGTGCCGGCCGCCTCGTGGTTGCTGAGGCCGCCATCGGGCAGGTCGTGGATCTCAGCGCACGTGACTCCGAGAGCCTCCGCGGCACGACGCAGCTCCTGCTCGCGAACGGCAGGCAAGTCCTCGTCGGTGCACATGCCGAGGGTCCTGCCCGCGCCCCCGCGGGTCAGGGTGACGGTGACCGTTGTGCCGCCCCGAAGGGCCGTGCGGTGGAGGAGTCCACCGCAATGCAGGGTCTCGTCGTCGGGATGGGCGACAACGACGAGCAGGTCGGCGGCCGTCATGACGGGACCTCCGCGACAGCGTTCTCGAGGGCAGCCAGGCGGTCGAGGATGTCGGCGTCGCTGACGCTGCCGATCAGGTGTCGGCGGTCGTTTGTGTCCTCGCTGTGCCAGGCGGCGACCTGTGACTGCTCCGGCGTCCACACGAGGCCAGCGGAGTCGATCAGCAGGTAGCGGTGCTTGCGGCCACCCGCGCTCTTGGCGGCGATCCTGACGTGTTCGGGCGCGTTGTCTCGGGCGGTGGCAGCGGCGCGTTGGAAGGCGTCTTCGCTGATGAGGTAGCGCTCGCGGTTCCGGTGTCCCAAGGGCCCGATCGGCATGAACTGGAAGAGCTGCCACTCGTCGATGCCGACGAATCCGCTGAGCAGACCGGCGATCGCCTCGATGTCACCGGTGTTGCCGGAGTGGACGACGGTGTTGACGCAGATCCGGGCGCCCACCTTGTCCAGGAGGGATAAGACCGCCAGCTGGGAGGCGACGGTCGCGTGTCGGCGGAACTGCTGCTGCACGGCGTCGGTGCTGCCGTCGAGTGGGATGCCGATCAGGTCGCTGACGGCGGCGACCTCGTCGGCCGGCACCCGCTCGACGACACCCGTCCCCATGAAGCGGATCTGGGCCGCGCCGAGGAAGGCAGTGCCGACGGTGTCCAGGTGGATTCGGAGGCCCAGGTCGTGCAGGCCCGTGAGCAGCGTGACGATGTCGGGCCGGGTGAGCGGGTCGCCACCTCCGACAGTGATCTTCTCGACGCCGAACCGGTCGCGTAAGCCGACCGCGAACCTGAGTACTTGGGACGTCTCGGTGATCGTACGGCCGAAGTAGTTGTAGCAGCCCGGGCAGGCCACGAAGCAGCTCTTGCCCGCACTGAGGATGACGCTGCGCATGATGCCTCACTGGCGTTAGTGGGGACGGGAGTTGAGCAGTGCGACGCCGATCGGATCAGCCCTGCGTGGCCATCCGGTAGGCGGCTTGATAGCCGTCCGCCATCCGGCGGATCGAGAACTCCGAGGCCACGTGCGCGCGGCAGGTGGCGCGGTCGATCGTCGGCAGGCGGCGGATCGCGTCGGCCATCTCCTGGGCACTGTCGGCGAGGAAACCCGTGACGCCGTCCCGGACGAGTTCGGGGGCAGCTCCCGCGCGTAGGGACACCACCGGCGTGCCGCAGGCCATCGACTCGATCGGCACGAGTCCGAACGGCTCCGGGATGAGCGAGGTCATCAGGGTGGCCGCGGCTCCGGCGAGGAGTGCCGTCTTCCGGGGGAAGTCGAGCTCGCCCAGGAAGGACACCTGATCGCCGTCCACGTGTGGCTGGACCTGCTGCTCGAAGTACGCGCGGTCACCGGGCTTGATCCGGCCGGCTATCTTCAGCCGCAGTCCTGCGCGGCGTGCCGCTTCGATGGCGACGTGAACGCCCTTCTCGGGTCGGATCCGACCGAGGAACACCAGGTACCGCCACAAGCCGGCCACCTCGGTGCCGAACGGGAAGGCTTCCACGTCAATGCCGTGGTGGACCATGCCGAGGTAGTTGAGTTCCGGCAGGTGGGAGCGCTGGTCGCCGCTGATCGCCACGTAGCGCTCGGCGGCGAAGCGGCGGAAGAGCGGCGCGTTGTCCTCGTTGAAGAAACAGTGCACGGTGTGAACTACGGGGGTGCGCAGTCCGTGGAGCGCCGGGACCGCCAGACACCCGGTGTTGGAGTGGACGTGCGAGTGGATGACGTCGAACTCTGCGGCGCGGTCGCGGACCTCCTGGAGCTGGAGCATGCGGTAGACCTCGGGCTCGCGGACACTCGGGTCCGCGTGCAGAGCCGTCGTGCCGATGCCGTGGAGGTTGCCGGCCACTTTGGAGTCGCCAGAAGCGAAGACGGTGACGTCGTGCCCGTCGAGGACCTGGGCCGCGGTGAGGTCGGCGACCAGCGACTCGACGGCCCCGTAGCCCCGGGGAGGGACGCTCTCCCATAAGGGGGCCACATGTGCGATGCGCATACTTTCAAGCTCCTCTCGATACGGCGGCCCGCCGTTGCAGCGGGCCGCCTGCGACAGTTGGGAACGGGGGCCGTAGCCCGGAACGGCCGGTCATTCGGCCGTCGGCGAGGTTCGTTCGGCTTCAGGCGCGCGTGTCAGCGCCAAGCTCAGGAACGTCGGCGAGGAAGCCACGTACCTCATCCGCGCAGCGGCGAATCTCGGCCTCGTGGGATTCGAGGGTGAACAGGGTGAGGTAGCGGGCGATGTTGGACTCGTAGATCCGCGGGTTGATGCTGTGAGCCGCCATGGTGTCCGGCCACAGCGGGAGCATCCACACGTGGAAGTGCGGCCGATCGAGCTTCTCCTCCTGGTACATCTGCACCGCCGCCAGGCCCAGCTGCTCGCGCATGGCCCGCCGGACGAAGTGCGTCACCCGTCCGAGCCGTTCCACCAGCGGCAGCTCCATCTCGTCGAGGGCCCCGATGTGCGGACGGACACCGACAATCATGAAGCCGGGCACCGCCCACTCCGCGTCCTGCCTGACGGTGATGACGCCATCGTCGTACACGGGGGCGAGGATGTCGGGCAGCTCTTGTTCGGCGAGGTTCATGAAGCAACCTCGGCAGGTGTCCTCGCGAACGAGGCGGCTGGCGCCGCCCAGGAAGTCGAGGTATCGGTAGCCGGACGGCGGGGTCGGCAAGCCGTGCTTCACCACGGACTCGGACATGGGGTCTCCATCCCAATCAGCTGATTTCGGTTATTGGGGGGCATTTCGGATGAACGCAGGACGTCGCTGCCCCGACGGTGGAGTCTTGAATGTGCAGGCGTCAGGACCAAGCTCTGCGGCGAGGGGCAACAGCGGGGTATCCGGGTTAGCCAGCACTGTTGCGGCTGTCTGCCCAGAGCCGTCGCCCACGCAGGATGAGCGCCAGGCAGGTGAAGTGTCGTCGGCTTAGCAGGGGCAGCAGGGTGACGCGGTGAACGGCAAGAATCATGCGAACTCCAGTGCCACACAGCTCCAGTTCGTAACCACGGCCGGAGTCGATCGCCTTGATCACGGAGGGAAGAACGGTGTGGTCGTCCAGCCACCTCCGTAGCTCCGCATCCGTGCTTCGACTCAGGACTTGGCTGACGTCGGCGGCGGCGCGGCGCGGGTACTTGTACGCGGCCTCCACGTTCGGCAGCACCTCCCAGTCGAAGGGCTGGGCCAGCTCGCTTCCCTGCATGCCGAAGTACGAGGTGCAGCGGTAAAGCACGCCTGGTCGGGTCACGCCGAGCCCCTCAGGCTGCACGACAGGCAACGTGGGTGCCGACGCCATGCGGCGCTCTCCTCCTCGCAGGGACTTGATACCTCGGGGCCGAGCCGGAACCAGACCTGCTTGCCTGATCTGCACAGCTCGGTGCCGAACTCATCCGCCATGGCCGCGAGCAGGAACAACCCTCGTCCGCCGACTTCGTCGTCGGAGGGCTCTCGGATCACCGGGAGGGTCACGTCGAAGTCGCTGACTCCAACGAATACGCCGGTGTTCGTATCCGAGATGACGAGGTCGCAGTCACCGCGGGCGTGCTTGTAGACGTTGGTGAGTAACTCCGTGACGCCGAGCTCGGCGATGAAGCTCAACTCGGCTTTGCCCCAGAGCCGCAGGTGCGCGCGAACGATCTCGCGGACCGGTTCCATGTGCTCGGGCTGGACGAGGGGGAGGCCCATGCGGCACCACCTCCTTCCAGTCGGCCTCACGACTTCGGACAGGTCGCTCGGCTCCCCTGCACTGACGCAGGCATCGGGAGAACCGAGTGACGTCACATCAGTTGCTGTGCTGTCGGGCCTCATGGCTGAGTACTCCTCAAGCGGTGCAGGTCACTTCGGGCAACCAGGTAACCGCTGTTGAGTAATCAGGAGTAATGTCGGTGGGGGTGTCGAAGGGTGTCACTTCCGCTACCGATCGTGCTGGGGGCCACGGCGATGAAACTGGCGAACACCAAACTCGAGCAGTTGCTGGAGCAGTCCGGCATCAGCAGGGGCGACCTGAGCAGGCGAGTTCGTGCGAAGGCGAAGGAGTGGGGCCAGCCTCACATCGCGCCGGACGCGACGAGCGTTCGCCGCTGGCTTGGGGGCGAGATTCCACGCCAGCCGGTGCCGGACATCCTGGCTGACGTGTTCTCCGCCGAACTCGGCTACCGGGTCACCACCTACGATCTCGGCCTCATCGACGCCCCGTCCGCCGATCGCTCACTGGTGTACAACTCCTCCTACGCGGCTACGGTGGAAGCCGTCACCAACCTGGGGAGAGCTGACGTGGACCGTCGCAAGTTCCTGGCCATGGCACCGTTCGCCGCCGTCGCCGGCGTCGGGCCCTCGCGCGACTGGCTGTTGAGCACGTTGGAGCAGTCCCCGAGCCCCGGACCGCAGGTACGGTTGGAAGACGTGACGGCGGTCCGGAACATGTTCGGTGCCTTCCAGCAGATGGACATCTTCCAGGGCGGTGGCTCAGGCAGGCTGGCGCTCGCCCAGTACATGAACGCCCACGTCTATCCGCTCCTCCGTCGCACCTACACCGAGCAGGTTCGGCGGGCACTGTGCGAAGCCGCCGCCGAGCAGACGTACCTCCTCGGCTGGATGGCCTACGACAACGGCGAGCACGGCACTGCTCAGCGCTACCTGATCCAGTCCCTCCGCCTCGCCGAGGAGTCGCACAACCCCGCGCTCGGCGCCCACGTGCTGGCGGGCATGGCCGACCAGGCCACCCTCCTCGGCCACCCGGAGGAGGGCCGCCGCCTCGCCCAAGCCGGTCGCGCCGGACTCTCCGGGGTCTCCTCACCCGCCTGCCTCGCCGATCTCTGGGCGCTGGAAGCTCGGGCCCTGGCAAAGCTCGGCGACAAGGTCGGCGCCGCTCAGGCCATCCTCCGCTCCGAGGACGCCTTCGAGCGGGTCCAGTCGGACCAGGAGCCGGAGTGGGCGAAGTTCATCGACGCCGCCTACCTCCACGGCGAGCACGCCAACACCTTCCGCGACCTCGACCAGCCAGACCACGCGGCCGAACACGCCCGTCTCTCCATCGACCACGCCCGGCAGCAGAAGCGTGCCCGGCGCGGCGCGATGTCCCAGGCAGCGCTGGCCGTATCGCACTTGCAGCGCAATGACCTTGAAGCCGCGCACGCTGCCGGTGTACGGACCCTCTCGCTCACCAAGCAGGTGCAGTCCTCCCGCGCCGTCGAAGCCGTCCAGGATCTCCAACGCCGTATGGAGCCGTTCGGTCGGCACCGTCTCGTGGTCGACTTTTCAGAACGGGCACGGGAAGTCACTGCTGCGGCCTGATACGCCCTATACCGCGGCATTGCTGCCCAGTCCCGGGGAGCCCGCCGCGTAGGCGTACAACGCGGGCTCCTCCTGGCGAACTGACTCGCGGCCGGACCCTTCGCGGCACCTTCAAACGCGCGAGGGCTTGTTGGATGCCCCCCGCCGTGTTCTGCAGCGACAACGACGACAGGCAGGGCTGCATCCCTCATGCTCATCGACGCAATCCTCCGAAGCCGAGCATCAGGTCCGTCGACCGACAGCTACGACAGTCGTCTCGGAGAAGAAGAACCGCTGGTCGTGCGCTGCGGCTTCCACGCCTGCATACCACTCGCTGACCTCGGCTGCGGTGACCGTCGTAGTTCCGCGGGCAGCCGAGCTCAGCAGGCCTCGGCGCATGTCAGCCAGTCGCCGTTCGGCGTGGCCCGCCAGCACCGTCGACGTGACCGTAAGTGTCTCGGTTCGCTTCGGGAGAAGCCCAGAGCTCGCGAGAAGTCCCGGCAGCGCGCGCCCAATGCGGCCGCTCGCGTGGTCCATCCATGGTTGGCAGTCGTCGGTGAAGGCGTGGCACACCCGCCGGTCCAGGTCTGCCGGCGGACCGGCCACCATGATCGAGTCAAAGTCGACGTGCGCGAGCACCAGCGTGCCCTCGGGCTTGAGGAGCCGGACGGCCTCCCGCACGAGCGCCGCAGGATCACCCAGGCACTCGAGCACGTTGTAGGACACGACCGCCTCCGCGCAGCCGTCTGGCAACGGAAGGGGTTGCCGAAGGTCTGCCTGGACGAGCTGCAACCCACCACCGTGGCCGACCAGTCGGGCGCGCGCGTCCGAGAGCGCTGCCGCCGAGCGATCCAGGCCGACAAGCCGGGCCTGCGGGTGCTGGCTGGAGACTCCGGAGAGCGTCGGGCCGTCACCACAACCGAGATCGACCACTGTCCCGTCCGCGGACAGCCGTAACAGATCGACGAGAAGGGCGTGGATCGGCTCGTCGGACTCTGACATCGTGTACCTCCTGCTCGGGCCGCAGCCGCGTCTGGCCGCGCAGCCAGTCAGCTCCCATGCCGCGGTGCCGGAGATGGCCCCCGCCGCACCAGTGAGGCAGCGCACTCGGCGTGTCTGTCGGCACGGCACGCTCGTCAACGCTGGCATCCGATCGCCAACTTGCCGGAATTGTAGGGGTGCTCAGCGTGATCCGGTTCACGGTTTCGAGCGTGAATTCGTTGAAAGCCAGCCCGCCCCGTTGTGGGGCGGGCTGCGGCCCGGCAGAAGACGAGCAGTCACTCCCACCCGAGGAGAATACGGAGCTGGTCGAACTCTCCTCGCGGGATCGGCTGTGCAGGGGTGTAGAGGAGCTGCGTGACGGTCCGGTGGCTTCCGGCGTACGTACGGCGCCGGTAGATCCGCGTCCTCGGGTAGACGACCGTCCACTCGGGGTGGGTCAGGTCGAACAGCTCGGCGAGGTCGTGCGGCAGCTCGCTGCCGTCCTCGCCCACGAGTTCCGTGTGGTCGACGACCAGCGGCTGGTGGGCGGTGATCCCTGGCTGCGCCGGCGGCTGGCGACTGGGCGCGGGCTCCGGTGCGTGGGATGCCGTCGGCGGTTCGAGTGGGGTGGCGGCCGACAGCTCCATGCCGGGCGGGCTGGCCGGCGGCGTGGCGCGGCTGGCCTCGGGGGTGTCCTGCGGCTTGGGCGTGCTGGCGGCCGCCTTCACGGGCGGCTTGCGGGCGGCCATCAGGGGGTCGCCTTGAAGGTGCCGTAGACGAAGGACTCGGGGCGGGGCACCTCGAGGCCGACGCGCTCGGAGCCGCGCATGGTCACCACGCCGCGCTCGAAGTTGTCGCGGTTCTCGGTGGAGATCTGGACGGAGACCTGCTCGCGGTCGTAGAGGCGGGCGCCGAGCCCGAACGAGCCGATGAGGAACTTGCCCTCGTTGATCGCCATGGAGTCCACGACGGCGAGCCGCCAGACGACCTTCTGCGCGCCGACCGCGACGTTGACCGCGACGCGGTAGGCGCCCTGGTTGTCGGTCTCCAGCTCCAGGTCCTCGAAGTCGAAGGGGTGCAGGACGATGCCGCTCGGCGGGAAGTAGGCGAGGAACGCCCGGGTTGCGGCGCGCCGGATGGCGGCCGACTGCTTGTCCGGGTCCACCTGGGCGTAGGTCTGGACGCCCTGGGTGTTGACGATGCCGGTGATCCTCTCGTCGCCGCCCGGGCCGTAGAGGATCTCGTTGTCCTCGGCCATCTTCACGCCGTCGACCATCTCGCTGTCGATCAGGTCGCGCAGCCGCGGTTCGTCGGCGAGCGTGTTCTTGTGGATCGGCATGGTGTGCGCGATCTCGGCGACCGGGTAGGTCACCGTCTTGAAGGTCAGGTTGGACTGGCCGGCCCGCGCGAACACCTCCACCGCCGCGCCGCCGCCGGGCGGCACCTCCATCGCGCGCTCGGGGACGATGCCGGCCGCGTTGGTGAAGCCGGTGACCCGCACGCCGTACAGCAGGTTCGCGGTGGTGGTCTGGGACGGGAAGAGGTCGCGGATGCGCCCCGGCCGGATGGCACGGGGCACGATGTCCAGTCGCTCGGCGGTACCGAGGCCGAGGACGGAGGCGGTGCCGGCGGACCGGGTGAAGATGTCCTTGCTGGCGAGCTGGTCGAGGGCGTGGCCGTCGACGGTCACCATCTCGTCGAACGAGCCCCGGAAGCCGGCGGCGCTGAGCGCCTTGAACTCGTCGGACTCGAGGAACCGCTGGCCGAGACTCTTGGCCTGGCCGGCGCCGAGGCGGGCGGCGAGTGCCGCGTCCTGGGGAGCGTAGGGCTGGCTGGCGGGCTCGTTGAGGAAGGTCTCGATGCTGGCGGCGCCCTCGAGATCGGTGATCAGCTGCTTGATCGCCTGGGCCTCGCCGAGGGTCTTGCGGAAGGCGGCGGCCTTCTCGGTGGAGACGGTGACACCGCCGTCCTCGATCGTGAAGGCGTTGCTGATGGTGTCGAGCTCGGCGGCCTTGGTGCGCAGCGCGGCGTTGAGTTCCTTGAGCCGGTTCTTGTCGGCGGTCACGAGGTGACGCTCCTTGGGGTTGGGCCGGGCCGTCCCGCCAGTGCAGGGCGAAGGGGTGTCACGTCGTGCGCCCGGTCAGCACCGGTGCGCCACGGCGATCGGCACACCGTAGGAGCGGCCCGTACTTAGTGTCGCGTCGGGCCGCTACCTGTTGGCGGGCATCGGGTCGCGACTCACCATCGCGCCATAACTCTTGTACGGGTGACCGACGTTGGGTGTGCCCAGGGCCGTATCAGGTTGGTGACTGTGGGGAGCGGTCCCGCTGTGCGTTGGACCGGCTGGGCCAGGGCTCGGCCGACACTGATACCGACGATCGGAGCCCCGACGTGTATCCCTTCCCCCGTCCCGACCTACCGCAGGTGCCGGGAGACCTCGACCTGGCTCCTGCGGTGCCGGCCGATCAGTCAGGCAGTGAGCTGGTTGTGGCCGGAGCCAAGTACGAGGTGCTGCCCTCGCCTGCGGGTTGGGTGCTGCGCGTAGCCGGGCCTGGTGGGAAAAGGACGCTGTACGGGCCGTGTGCAGTGGCAGGGCAAGCTGAGACGTGGATGCACCAGCTCGCAGCGTGGTCACTGTGGCCGATGGCGCACGTACGTGGTGCCTGGGGCTGCCTCGCGCGAACGGACGAGGGCTGGTTCACGGCCCTGGCCTTCCGGATCCTCCCGCCGCAGGTACAGATCCATGCGGATGTTCGGGCTGCCGAGGAACGGGCCGCCGGCCACCTGATCACTCCGGCCGTCTGGTCGGACGCCACGGAGTCGGGCCTGCCGGATGGGGTGCGGCGGATCGAGGAGCAGTTCTGGGTACGTGAAGGCCACCGGGTCCTGGCCACGTGGGCGACCACCTCGCTGGGCGAGTTGACGCGGGAGGCGTATCGGGGGCGGGTGCTCGCTCGGGGGAACTTCCCGAGCGCCGACCTCGCCGAGCGCCTTGGGGTGTCCATCGCCACGATCTCCGGCGCCACGACCGGACGAAGCTGGGACCCGCCGATCAACCGGACGCGCGGAGTACTCGCGAACCGCAGGCGGCACGCCTGGTAGCCGCATCGCCTCCGTCTCCTCAAACGCGCAGCGCCCCCACCGTCCGGGTGGGGGCGCTGCACCGTGTCAGCGGGTGACGGGCCGGTCCCACAGGGCCGCCCAGGTGAGCGGACCGATCTCGCCGTCGCCGTCCAGTGGCCAGCCGTTGGCCGTGGAGTCCTGCTGGAAGGCGACGACGGTGGATCGCGTGTGCTCCCCGTACCAGCCGTCCGCGCCGTCGGGGCCGACGTTCCAGGTGCGTTCGATCAGCCGGGCCTGCGCTGTTCGTACGTCGGAGCCGTGCATCATCGGTTCAGCGAGCCTCAGGATCCGGCCGGGGAACGGCGGAGCGGCCGACGGGCCGGACGGCGGCACCGGCGCCGGCTCCGCTCCCGAGCCGCTCGGCCTGGGCGCGCCCTGCTGGATCCACGCATACAGGTCATCGCCGGGGCAGTCGGTCGCGTAGCCGTCCCGGTGGCCCCGGACCTCGCCGCCGGCGCCGCCCTCACTGCGGCAGTACTCGATGGCGTCGACCAGGCCGTTCAGCATGTCGCCGGTAGGCGAGGTGATGCCGGAGGTTCCGACCATGGCGCACACCGCGTAGTGGCCGGCGTTCAGGGGCCCGTTGCCGTTCGCGCCGTTCTTACGGTGGAGGCCGCGCCCCTCGTGCACGTAGCCGTGCGGGCAGACGACGAAGCTGTACGCGATGTCGATCCAGCCCTCGTCCCGGTTCGCCATGTGCGAGGCCTGGATGTCCCGGACGTGGCCGGCACACCGGCTGTGGTCGGTGGCGAGGGCGCCCGGGACGGCGGACCCCTCGTAGTGGATCTTGACGCCATTGGTGGAGCTGACGGGAATGTAGGAGCCAATGGGCCGCGCTGCGCCCCACTCGGAGCGGGAGACGAGCTTCATCGGCTCGCCTCCGGCTCGCTCCAATGCCTCTTTCGCACGGTGTCCTCCCGGTCTGGGTGCTTGGTGCCGGGAAGTTAGGCCGGGGCTGTGGCTAAGGTCGCGTCGTCACTTGGTCGTGTTGGCGCTCTCGTGGGCGTCGGCGAACAGGGCGAGGGCCGCGCTGATCTCGCCCGGGTGCAGGGTTGTGGCGGCCTGCTTGCTCTGCTTCGGCGGGTCGTCCGTCTGCTGCCAGGAGATGCCAGCGGAGTCGAGTACGGCGACCAACTGCTGGACCGCGGTGGCCAGGCGGCTGGCGTTCTCGCCGGACAGGGCCCGGCCTTCCTTACTCTCCACCGTGGTGAGGGTCTTGAGCTGGGATGTGACCCGGTCCAGGTCGGGCACCAGCGGGGCGAGGGCGGCATCCGCACCATCGCCTTCGACGTCCAGGACCAGGCGCACTGGGCGGGGCGGGCCGGCGATCGGCTGCCCTTCACCGTCCAGGGTGTACGGCACCTGCCAGGTGGTGGTGCCGAATCCGTCCTCGGTGTACTTCCACAGGGAGGCGATCACCCGGTCCGGGTAGGTGCCGATGATCTGGAGAGTGCCGGCGCCGAAATCGTCGGGGGTAGCCGGGAGGAGGCGCTGCTGCACGACGGCGGTGATCGCGTCGATACGCTCTTCCAGTGTCCCGGCGAGCGGGGCGAGTTCAACCTCGGCCTCGCGCAGCAGTCCACGGGCCTTGGCGTCCGGGTGGCTCTTGAGGTCGAGGGTCGAGGTGTACGGGTTCGCGCCGAACAGAACAGGGCTGTACTCGTACAGGTCGAGGTCGGTGATGTGCCGGGCGCCCTTGCTGCGCTTGGCGGTGCGGACCTTGTAGCCGATGGACCACTGCACCTGGTCGCTGAAGAACTGCAGGTTGGCGTACATGTCCTGGCCGGCCTGCGTGGCGAGGTTGCAGCGGCCCTTGACGAGCAGCGCGCCCGCCCCGGCGGGCCACGGCTGCCCGTCCGGGAGCGTGACGGGGAGCCGTGCGTCGCCGGGCAGCAGTTCCTCGATGTGCTCGGTGCGGGCCGTCCACACGTTCCAGTCGTGCGACCACACCCCCTTGGGGGTGAGCTCGGCCAGGGTGCGGGCGTAGGCACCCGGCTCGATGACGTCGCCGTCGTGGTCCAGGAGACCGGTGACGGACACGAGCGTGGTGAACGCGCCCTGCTCGTCGTCGGTCTCCAGGACGCCGAGGGTCGCCTGCTTGTGGTCCAGCGTGGCGCTGGCTGTGCGTGCTCCCACCGTGTCGCTCCTCCGAGGTTGGTGCCGGCCACCGTAGGCGCCGGTGGGGTCTTGGGTCGCGCCTGGCCTCAGTCAAAGTAGTCATCCGTCTCGTCGGGGTACACCTCGTAGACGTGCCACTCTCCGGGGCCGGCCAGGACGACGATCTCGGTCTCTTCCAGGCAGCCGATCCCGGTCCCGGGGACGGCCAGGATGCGGGTGACCGGCACGTCGCCGCTCATGACGTAGCCCGACACCTCGCCGCCTTGCGTGGCGAAGTTCTCTGCCATGTGGTCCTCGGTGGAGAACGAGGAGAGCGGCCGGAGCGGGAGGTCTGCGACGGTGCCGGACCCGTCGATCTCCCTGGTGCGGGAGTCGTCGTAGTCGCCGGTGAAGCCCCGGTGCACGGTGACGTGGCCGACTCCCAAGGTGGCGAAGTGCTCCTGCGTGGACTCCCACATGGCGGTGAGGAAGGCGTCCAGCACCTGGCCGTCCTCGGCGAGAACCTGTTGTGTCTCGGCTTCCAGTTCCTCGTGGCCATGGTCCCAGGGCATCGTGTCCGCGAGGTGGAAGCGGCGGCGCGCTGTCTCCTGTAGCGCGAGGGCGTGGGGGTCGTGATCGTTGGCGGTGGAGGCCCAGCCGGCCACCAGGTGGGAGACGGCCTCAGCGCGGGCGAAGTCGCGGTACTCGTCGCCGGTCATCCGTGTGTAGCCCCACGGCTCTCGGCGGGTCCCGCTGTCCAGGTCGGCCTGCTCGACGTACTCGGCGTACCCGTTGGCGCCGCTCTCCGGCTGGTAGGCGGCGAGTTGCCCGGCCTGTACCCGGGCGAGGCGGTCGCGCTGCCGGTCGGAAAGCAGCTGCTCGTCCGTGAGGGCGCTCATGCGCTGGGCAAGCGAGCCGCACATGGCGGCCTTGACCGTCCTGGGCGAGCGATGACGGCTGCCGAGCAGCTCCGCGTCAGGGATGTGCCGGCTGTCGGGTCGAGTGCCGGGAAGGGCTGCCGGAGCAGTGCCGGCGTGTTCGGCGAAGCGCCCGCGGTTGTCTCGGCGGTGGCTGTGCTCGTCCCACGGGCGAGTCTTGGCCCGCAGGCGCAGGGTGACGGTGGTGGGCTCGGCGTACACCGTGCTGCTTTCTGCCGGGTGGTGTGGGGCGCCACAGGCTGGCAGCGCAAGGCGCGCAGCGTCGCGCCGAGCGCATGCCTGATCAGACGTCAGTCGGCTGGCTGCCAGTGCCAGGTGCCCGGGCCGCCCAGGACGACGACCTCGCTTTCGTCCAGGCAGCCGATCCCGGTGGCCGGGGTCGCGATGATGCGCCCGGCGGGCACGATGGCGCTCATGACGATGCCGGGGCCCTCCTCGGTGGCGAACCCGTGGGCGACGTCGGGGTCGAGGGAGAACGCCGAGAGGGGGCGCAGGGCTGGGTCGCTGAGGGTGTTGCCGTCGGCGGCCCACCCGGCGGGCGGCTTGCCGTCAGGGGTGCTCATGCCTCGGAACACCGTGAGGGAGCCGAGGTTGGCTTCGGCGAGGTGGTTCTGAGTGCGGTCCCACATGGCGGTGAGGAACGCTTCGAGCGCGAGCCTGTGGGCTGTCTGGTGGTCGGCGGTGGCCTGCGCTAGCTGGTCGACGCTCGGCCAGTCGGCGGCCGGCTGCAGGCCGAAGTGGTCACGGGCGGTTGCTTGAAGCGCGAGGGCGGCGGGGTCCTCGTCGTTGGAGGTCATCGCCCAGGTCGAGACCATGCGGTTCACGGCCTCCGAGCGCAGGAGGTCTCGGGCCTTCTCCGGGCTGATGGGCGTCCACGAGGAGTGTGGGGGCGGGCTGCCGGGGCCGGTGGTACGCAGCTGCCCGGTCGCCGGGTCGTGGTGGGCGGTGGCGTAGCCGTTCTGGACGTTGGCCAGGCGGATGCGGTCGTGCTCCGTGAGGAGGGCGTCGTCCGGAACGTCCTTCGTTTCCGGGTCAGGCCAGCGACGACGTTGGCCTTGTATGCCTTGGCTACGCGCTCGCTGTCGCCGTCCCGGAACACCAGGCCGTGTTCCTCCTCGTCGAACCGTGGCTGCGAGCGTAGGCCGCGCGTGGGCCGGGTTGCGGCGGCCCGGATGCGCTCGAGTAGCGGGTCGGTGCTGGCGCCTGGCGTGTGCGCGAAGCACCCCTGGCCATCCCGAGGGTGAAGATACTCGCGGAAGGGCTGCTGCTTCACGCGGAGGCGCAGGTGGATGACGGGAACGGCTGGATGCGGCACGGCACTCCCTCGGCAGCGCTGAGGCAGAGAGGGCACAGTGCCAAGAAGTCACCGCTAGCGTCGCTGCGTTGCAGTACGGCCGATCCGCTTTCGGACCTTAAGTCGGCCTCGCCCACAGCGCACGGCGCCAACCGCACCCCGGCTGGATCTCCACTGGCGACCTGCTGTGCGCCGCGCTCTACGACCTCGGGCTTGCCAGACGCGCCGAGTCCGTCCAGTACAGCGACGACCTGGAGCCGCACGGCGGCCGGATCACCGACCCGGTCCGCAACGCCGCGCCCGGCAATAACCCGACAACCGCCAAACGCGACACCTGTCGCTCTGGACGCGCCCCACCCTGGCCGCATCATCGTTGCGCTCGGTGGCTTCGCCTGGCGGGCCCTTCTCCGACCTGCGCCGTAGCCGGCTGGGCTGAGGGCTTGAACGATGCCCCCTGGTGCCATCGCCCATCCAGGGTGTCGAATGGAATCAGAGGCTCCACTGAGCCGAGGACGTGACTCTCATGAAAAAGCACAAAGCAATAAACATTGTCGGCGATCAGACGATCGACTGGACTTTGGAAGTGTCAGACGCCGTTAAGAGCAGCGACCCAGATGATCAGCTCAAAAGCCGTGTCACTGTGCGCTGGATGCCGGGTGGGATATTCCTCGTCAAGGGATACGTTGACCACCTCACGAAGGGGCGCAAAGCGAGGATTCGTTCCGCCGCTCCACGAGAGCCCCTAATAGGACACCTCAGGCCGTTCCGCAACCCCTACCAGCACTCGTTCTTAGTCATTAATTCGAATTCCGCCCAGCAAGCTGCCGACCGGCCCCCGAAGGTCAGGGTCCAGGACAATCTGGGATTCGGTCGCGGCGCGAACCCTCGGCGCATCCGAGAGCCTAAGAAACTTCGGAGCCTTACTCTGAAGCATCCGGCCCGACGAGCATCCGTCATCGTCGTCAACGACTCGAACACCGACTTCAGGAAAACCCCTTCCGCCTGGCCGGCCGTCATCACGAACTCTCACCAACGCCACCGAGTCCAGCCGCATCCCTGGATTCTCCTGAAGATGTCCCACGACGTGGCAGCCGGCGAACTTTGGGAAAGAGTCCTTTCCCGGCTGCGACAGCCGGACGACTGGCTCAGTTCCCGCCTGGTCCTGCTGACTACGGCGTCCCGGCTCCGCGATGCCGGTGCGGCAATATCCCGCGACATGTCCTGGGAGCAATGCATTGAGGACGTCGTGCGGGAAACCGAACAGGGCGGAAAACTCGCGGAACTCGCGGCCTGCCGCTACCTACTCGTTTCCTTCGGACCTAGCGGGCTAATCCTCGTCGAGCGCCGGGCCGAGTCTCCCGCGCGGATCAGCCTAGCCTGCCATCGTAAATTCATGGAGCAATCTTGGACAGCAAAACACTCGGGACAGATGTTCGGATACATGAGTGCTGTCGCCGCCATCATGGCAGTGGCCTTGGCCGAGAGCGACGACGGGGAGTCCGCGCTGCCGAAATGCCTTCCTGATGCCTTGCATGCGATGCAGAGCATCTGGGAAGAAGGATTCAAGCCTGATGCCGTGGACAGGATGCCATTTATTCAAGTGAACGCCTCGGCGAAGGTTCCCCTGGTCAGCGCCCAAGGAATTTTGGAGCCGGACCGCGGGGATAAGCTCTCCATCCTGAAGTCTCAACTTCCGGAACCCGATATCCGCGCCCTCGCCCGCGAAGTCGCCACCGGCGGCGAGGAAGCCCTCAGCCAATGCGCCCCAATCGGGCAGTTTGGCAAGCTGATCGTGGTTGAGCGGAATGAGATCGAGCAGATGCGGATCGTTCAAAATGCCATCACCAACTACCAAAAATCGGCGACATTGAGCGCGCACCCCTTAGCGCTCGCCGTATTCGGAAAGCCCGGATCCGGGAAGTCCTATGCAGTCAAGCAACTGACAACACATCCAAAGCTGGAATTCATCCCGTTCAACCTCTCCCAGTTCGACTCCCCTCGGGACCTGGTCGGCGCCCTGCATAAAATTCGCGACTTGGCCCTCTCCGGAAAGATTCCTGTCGCCTTCTGGGACGAATTCGACACAACCCTGGAAAGCGTACATCTCGGCTGGCTCCGCTATTTCTTGGCTCCAATTCAGGATGGCTCCTTCAGGGAGGCCGAGACAGTGCACCGAATCGGCACATCGATCTTCGTCTTTGCGGGAGGAACGGCCGACACATACGAGCAGTTCAGCTCCAACGCTATGGAGGCCACAGAATTGAAAGGCCCCGATTTCGTGAGCAGGCTGCAAGGTTTTGTCAATGTTTCAGGACCAGAGGGCGATCCGACACGCGATCCGCAAGTCGCATTGCGTCGCGCGCTCATCTTTAACGCAATGCTGCGCCGCGAAGATATCGTCCCCATCGGAATGCGCACCTCCGTCCACTCGCCGCCGCGCGACGAGCTGGATATCAAGAAGACCGTCATTGATGCATTCCTTTACGCCGACGGATATCAGCATGGAACGCGATCAATGGAAGCCATTATCAGAATGAGCCGACTTCGCGAAGGGCAACCATTCTCGGCTTCCGATCTCCCCAGCCGGTCACAACTCGCCATGCACCTCGCGGACGTCGGAAAATTCCTAGATATCGCACATGGAGTGCAAGCTGGCCATTAATACTGCAACAGTGCTTACCGTGACGGTTGTCGGGTTAGCTCTAAGCAGTTCGGCAAGGGGGCGGGATCAGGAGGCCGGGTCGGCTGCAGGCTCCTGGTTGGCCTCGTCCAGCAGCTCTTGGGGGGCGGCCTTCCCGAAGGGCTGGGTCAGGACGCGGCGGGCCGCCTCTCGCCGATCGATGCCGAGAACTTCAGCGAGGCCGTCGAGCGTGGTCACGGGGTTTCCGTTGGCGTAGCGGATGTCCCAGCGCCGGCTGCGGATCCAGTCCTCGTTCAGCTGGCGCCGGTCGCTGGGTGGGGTTCCGGTGGTCATGGTCCATCCTCACAGGTGCGTTACGGGGCTCTGGGCGGGCCTGTAGGCGGGTTGACGGGGGGTCAGTGCTGGATCCGCCAGGCCAGACGGCATCGGCAGTTCAGGGCCTGCCCCGGGGGTGCCTCGGGGTCGGCGGGGTGGCGCAGCAGGTCCGGCCCGACGGTGAAGGGCTGGCCAAGGGGCTGGGTCTGGCCGTCGGCGGCGTCGTGGTCGGGGCGGGTGCGGGCGTCGTCGTGGGCGATCCAGCGCCGTACGAGGCCGGCGCGGGCGGTCGCGGCGGCGGCCTGGTCGCGGGCGGTCTCGATGGTGGCGGTGGCCAGTCGGGTGGCGGTGGCGCTGGCCCAGGTGGCCATGGTCCGGCCCCAGGCCCGGATGGCGGCGGTGATGCCGGCGATGTCCGCGCCGGATCGGTCTCCGGCGCGGACATCGTCGCCGAGCCGGTCGGCCTGTCGGGTGATGGTCTCGGTCAGGTTCGGGGCGAGCGTGGCCCAGGCGGCGACGGTCGGCGTGCCCGGGACGTCGAGGAGTCGGTGCATCTCGTGGGCGGCGGCGGTTCCGGCCTGCTCGATGACGGGCTGGAGGGCCTGCTCGGCTTCCTGCTGCCAGGTCGCTGTGTCGATCATCTGCTCGACGGGCAGGTCCTTGTTGCCGGTGCGAGGGTCGGCGGCCCCGCGGTCGTCCCAGTGGCGGGTGCCCTGGCGGTTGCGGGGCGCGTTGAGGCGGGCGATGGTGCGTTCGGTCCATCGGACGGCTAGGGCCTGGAGGGCGTCGTCCAGGCGGTCGCGGAGGTCGTTGGCCGCGTTGTCGTCGAGCGGCAGGTCGCCGGTGGCGGGGTCGAGGGTCTTGGCGGCGCGCGCGGGCGGCTGGGCGGGCTGGGTCGGGCCGGCGCCGAGGGCCTGGGCGTCGGCGGCGCGGGCGGGTACCGGGGTGCGGCCGGAGGTCAGCCACAGGGCCCGGGTGGCCGGGGTGTCGTCCACTTCGTCGGCGTATCCGGCGAGTTCGGCGTAGGAGCGGACGGACCGGACGCCGGCGGCGACTTCCTCGCGGGCCTCGGTCAGCCGCTTGGCGCGCGCCTCACGGAGCACGTCCACGTCGGAGACGTCGAAGTAGGCCTCGTTGCCGTCGCCGGCGTCCTCCTGGAAGGCTGCCGCGACCAGGCGCAGGTGCGGCGGCATCGTGATCTCCCAGAACATCAGCTTCTCGGCGCGGGCGTTGTCGTAGGTACGGCCGCTGGCGTTGCCGAGCTGGGATTCGGGCACGCCGAACGCGGCCAGGAGCTCGACCTTGGAGTTGAGGGAGACGGTCTCGTAGGCCATGTCGCGCGGCGTGGTCGAGGTGTCGGTGACCGTGACGTTGCCGCCCGACAGAACGGTCCACGCGCCAGCGGCCGCCGGGCCTCCGGCGAACTTGGCGCGGAGCAAGCGCAGTTCGGCGTCGTCCATGTCGCCGTCGATCCCGATGACGCCGCCGGGGCGGGCATCGTTGTGGACGAAGCTGAGGTTGTAGTGCCGGGTGAAGAAGTCGAGGTCGGCGGACAGGCCGGCGGCCTCCAGCGGGGTGATGCCGGAGTAGGGGTCGAGGGGGTGCGGGTTGCGGATCCACCGCACCTGCTCGACGTCCAGGGTGCGCAGCTCTCCCGTCGGCGTGACGGTCTCGAAGTGCGAGACCAGGTCCGCTCCCTTCCCGGGCACCGGGCGGGTGCGGCCCGGGGGCAGCAGGTCGATGCGCAGCAGGTCGCCGCCCCTGGTGAACGTGGGCTCCAGGAAGACGCCGCGCTTGGAGAGGAGCAGCTGCATGCTGACCCGCTTCTTGAAGATCCAGGCGCCCTCGAGGGGGTTGGCCTTGACGTTCATGGCCTCGTACAGCGGGTGCGCGGCGAGTGGCGGCAGCGGGTCCTCGGAGGTTCCGCTGCGGGGGCGGACGCGCAGCAGCCGGTCGGCGGCGTGGTTGGAGATGGTGTCCACGGCCTTGTAGATCCACACGGCGCGTTCCATGCCGTCCTGGACGGCTCGTTCGACGGACCACGGCCGGGCCCGGTCGATGCCGGCGGGCGACCAGTTGAGGGCGTAGTTCGGCTCGCTCTTGGTGGCTGGCGGCGGGGTTCGGCGCAGGGTGGGGAACCAGCGGTGGGACATGGGTGGGGGTCCTCCTACTGCTGCTCGTCGTCGCGGCCTAGGACGGTGGCGGCTGCGAGCGCGCACAGGCTGGTGCAGGCCGTGCCGAGCCGCGGGTCCGTGGTGTAGGCGGCGGCGTTGAGGCCCGCGGTGCCGAGGGCGAACAGGACTACGGCGACGATGTCGCGGGCCCCCGGGGGGGGGGGGGGGGGCGGGGGGTGGTGGTGGGGGGGGGTGGGGGGGAGATTGGGAG
>NZ_JBSGFD010000005.1:0-110150 GCF_053603215.1 Kitasatospora sp. NPDC004240
GCCCCGGCGGCGCTCAGAGCCGGCCCAGCAGCTCCGCCGCGCTGGGCAGCCTCGGCGGCTCCACGGGCGCGGCCGGGGCGGCCGGGGCGGGGGAGCGGACGGCCAGGGTGTCCGAGGCGGCCTGGAGCAGGGGCAGCGCCAGCAGCGCGCCGACGCCCTCGCCCATGGTGACCTGCTGCTCCTGCAACGGCGTCAGGGTGAGCCGGTCGTACGCCTTCGCCTGGGCCGGCTCGCCGCTGGACTGCCCGGCCCGCCACCACTCCGGCGCCCGGAAGGCGATCCGCTGGGCGACCAGCGCGCAGGCGGCCGACACCACGCCGTCCAGCACCACCGGCAGCTTGCGCACGGCGGCCTGGAGCAGGAAGCCGGTGATCGCGGCGAAGTCCGCGCCGCCGGTGGCGCCGAGCAGCGCCAGCTGGTCGCCGAGCACCGGCCGGGCCCGTCGCAGCGAGTCCCGGACGGTGGCGCACTTGACCATCCAGACCCGGTCGTCGATGCCCGAGCCGCGCCCGGTCACCGCGGCCGCGTCCGTCCCGCAGAGGGCGCCGACCAGCACCGCGGCGACGGTGGTCGCGCCGACCCCGAGGTCGCCCAGCAGCACCAGGTCCGTCCCGGCGTCGGCCTCCTCGTCGGCGACCGCCATGCCGGCGCGGAACGCCGCGACCGTCTCCTCGGGCGTCAGCGCGTCCTCGACGTCGATCCGACCGGAGCCGCGGCGCACCCGGTGCGCGCTCACCCCGTCCGGGAAGGCCCCCGGGTCGGCGTCCACCGCGACGTCGACCACCCGCACCCCGGCGCCGTAGCGCCGGGCCAGCAGGGCGACCGGCGCGGTGCCGTCCAGCACGGCCCGCACCCGGGCGGCCGTGCCGCCCTCGGCGGACAGCCGGGACACGCCGAGCGAGGCCACCCCGTGGTCGGCCGCGAACAGCACCACCTTGGGCGCGCCCAGCGGCCGTACCGGGGAGTGGCCCTGGACGGAGGACAGCCAGCTGCCCAGCTCCTCCAGCTTCCCGAGCCCGCCGCGCGGGCGGTCGAGCGCCCGCCAGCGCTCGTCGGCGGCGCGCCGGGCGCTCTCGTCGGGGCGCTCGACGAGCGAGGAGAACGTATCGAGATCCACGGTCGTGTCCATCGTTCGGAAGGCTACACGCCGCGGTCGTTCAGCCCGCGGCGGGCTTGACGGTCAGTACCTGTCCGGCCACCACCAGCAGCACGCGCTCGGAGGCGTCCGCCACCGCCATGTTGAGCCGGCCCAGGGTGTCCCGGAACCGCCGCCCGGCCGCGGTCGCCGGGACGACGCCCATGCCGACCTCGTTGCTGACCGCGACCACCGTCCGGCCGGTCGCCGCCCAGGCCGCCGCCAGCGCCTCGCAGCGCCGCCCCACCGCCCGCTCGCCGCCGGCCGCCCACACCGCGTCGTCCCAGGCGCCGCACTCGTCCATCACCGCGGTCAGCCACAGCGCCAGGCAGTCGATCAGCACCGGCGCGGGGTCGGAGCGGTCCGCCAGCACCGCCTCCAGGTCGCAGGTCTCGGCGGTGCGCCAGCTCGCCGGCCGCCGCTCCCGGTGGAGCTCGACCCGCTGCGCCCACTCGGCGTCCCCGTCCCGGGTGCCGCTCGTGGCCACGTACAGCACGTCCGGGTACGGGGCGAGCAACTGCTCGGCGCGGGTGGACTTGCCGGAACGGGCGCCGCCGAGGAGGAGGGTGCGGGGGAGCGCGGGGAGGGGTGCCATACGGGCCATCCTGCCCGACGAGGCATACGGAAGATCGGGCCGGGCAGGCTAAGGTGCGCAGCATCGGAGCACAGCGGCATCGCGAGGGAGGCCCGGCATGGCCTGGACGTGGCGGTACGAGAAGACGGACGGCACCGTGGTGGCCCCGGAGGGCGGCGCGGAGGAGTTCGCCGGCCAGGGCGACGCGGAGAGCTGGATCGGCGAGAGCTGGAAGCAGCTGGCCGAGGACGGCATCGACACCGTGGTCCTGCTGGAGGACGACCGGACCGTCTACTCGATGAGCCTGCACGAGGGCTGATCGGGCCCTACTCCGCGTGACGGCTCACTTGGCGCCGATGACGTGGAGCAGCGCGGCTATCCGCCGGTACGGGTCGGTCCGCCCGGCCCGTTCCTCGGCCTCCAGCAGCTGGGCCAGCTGCCGGCCGTCCACCGGCGGTGCCGCGTCGTCGGGCGCGTTGTCGGTGAAGACCCGTACGCCGTACCAGTGCCGCAGCGGCACCGAGACCTCGGAGAGCGTCACGGCGAGGTCGGACAGCCGGTCGGCGCGGGCGGCCAGGCCCAGCCGGTTGTAGTAGCGGTCGCTCTCGAAGGCGTGCAGGGCGGCCCGCCAGTCCCCGGTGGCGGCGGGCCGCAGGGCGAGTGCGTCGCGGTTGCGGACCAGCAGGGAGAGCAGCCCGCCGGGGGCGAGCAGCCGGGCCAGCGAGGCGATCATCGGGTCCGGGTCCGGCAGGTACATCAGGACGCCGTGGCAGAGCACCACGTCGAAGCTGCGCGGGCCGAACCAGCGGCCGCACTGGTGGCCGTCCCCGCTGAGCAGCTGCACCCGGCCGCGGACCTCGTCCGGTTCCTCCGCGAGCGCGCCCTGGGCGACGCCGAGCGCCACCGGGTCGGAGTCGATGCCGGTGACGTAGTGGCCGGCCCGGGCCAGCCGCAGGGCCTGGGTGCCCTGGCCGCAGCCGATGTCGAGCACCCGCTGGGCGGTGCGCCCGGCCAGCTGCTCGGCGAGCTGCCGGGCGACCAGTTCCTGCCGGACGTGGTTGCGCACGCCGCCGAGGCGTTCCAGCCAGGGGCCGGCGCCGCCGGCGAAGGAGCCGCTGCGCGAGGGCAGCCGCTCGTGGCCGAGCCGGTCGTGCCCCCCGCCGCCCTGGCCGGGAAGCGCGTAGAGGCCGGGCCCCTCCCAGGTGGGAGGGGCCCAGCCGGAGTCCACCGGTTCGGCGGTCAGGGCTTCTCCCCGCGCCGCACCTGCGGCTTGGGCAGTCGCAGCCGGCGCATCTGCAGGATGCGCATCAGGCCGTACGCGACCGCGCCGCGGGTGTTCTGCCCGGCGAAGCGCACGGCGAGCTGCTTGCGCAGGCCGAGGCCGAGCCGGACGAAGTCCACGATGACCAGCACGAAGAAGGTCAGGAACAGCATCGTGGACAGCAGCTGGAGGGCCGGCACCTTGACCACGCTGAGGATCAGGATGACCACGGCGGCGGGCAGGAAGAACTCGGCGAGCGACCAGCGGGCGTCCACGTAGTCACGCGTGAACTTGCGCACCGGGCCCTTGTCACGGGCCGGCAGGTGGCGCTCGTCGCCGTCGAGCAGCGCCATGCGCTGCTTCTCCCGCTCCGAGCGCAGGCGCTCGCGCTGCTGGCGTGCGGCCTCCTTGCGGTCCTTGGGCACCGTCACCCGGGTGCGCCGGCTGGCCTCGGCCTCGCTGCGCTTGGGGGTCGGGCGGCCCTTCTTCGCCTGCGGGTCGCGGGGCAGGCCGGTCTCCTCCTGCTGCTCCAGCACGGTGGTGGAGGCGGAGGCTTCATCTGTACGGCGTCGGAACACACCCCCAGCGTACGGGGTGCGCGGGGGCTTGTTCGGGTGCCGTTGGACCCAAACGCATATCGATCGGGTTCCCGGGGGATTCCCGTAGGGGTTCCCTCCCCTCGGTGGATCAGGGAATGAGGGACGGATCCACCCCGGGGATGAGGCCGTGACGGGGGTTGCTGTAGCAGTCTTGTTGCAGGCAGGTGCACTGCGGCGACGGGCTCGCTGCACATACACTCGTCGTGTCTGGTAACGAGACCGAAACCGCGAAACCGCAGGCCGGAGAAGGGGGCACCCGAGGCCCATGAGCGACGGAATCATGAAGCGTATGGGGCTGATCTTCCGCTCCAAGGCGAACAAGGCCCTGGACCGGGCGGAGGATCCGCGCGAGACGCTCGACTACTCGTACCAGAAGCAGCTCGAACTGCTGCAGAAGGTACGCCGCGGTGTCGCGGACGTGGCCACCTCGCGCAAGCGCCTGGAACTCCAGCTGACCCAGCTCCAGCAGCAGTCCGCGAAGTACGAGGACCAGGGCCGCAAGGCGCTGTCCCTGGGCCGTGAGGACCTCGCCCGCGAGGCGCTCACCCGCAAGGCCAGCATGCAGGGCCAGATCACCGACCTGGAGACGCAGTACCAGCAGCTCCAGGCCGAGGAGGAGAAGCTCACGCTCGCCTCCCAGCGCCTGCAGGCCAAGGTGGACGCCTTCCGCACCAAGAAGGAGACCATCAAGGCGACCTACACCGCCGCCCAGGCGCAGACCCGGATCGCGGAGTCCTTCTCCGGGATCTCGGAGGAGATGGGCGACGTGGGCCTGGCGATCCAGCGGGCCGAGGACAAGACCGCCCAGATGCAGGCCCGCGCGGGCGCGATCGACGAGCTGCTGGCGTCCGGCGCGCTCGACGACGCGAGCGGGCTCGGCCGCAAGGACGACATCGAGGCGGAGCTGGAGCGGGTGGCCGGCGGCTCGGACGTCGAGCTGGAGCTGGCCCGGATGAAGGCCGAGCTGACCGGGGGTTCGCCGGCCTCCGGCCCGCAGGCCATCGAGCAGGGCCAGCCGCAGTCGCAGCAGCCGCAGAACACCCCGCCCACCATCAACTACAACAAGTAACCCGGGCCGCCCCCGCACGACGGCTCCACCCCCACCACGCAGGGAGACGCACGGCATGATCATGAGGGTCATGGGCGAGGGGCAGTTCGAGGTCGGCGCCGGCCACCTGAACCGGCTCAACGCGCTGGACGACGAACTGCTCACCGCGCTGGAATCGGGGGACGAGGCGCACTTCCAGCGGGCGCTCGGCGAGCTGCTGGGCGCCGTGAAGGAGTACGGCACCCCGCTGCCGGACGATTCGCTGGAGCCGTCCGAACTGATCCTCCCGAACGTCGACGCGACGATCGACGAGGTCAGGTCGCTGCTGCGGGCGGAGGGCGACGGCCTGATCCCGGGCCTGCCCGAGTAGGACCACCCGGCCGCGCGGTCACCAGACAGCGAAGGGCGGGCCCCACCGACGAGGTGGGGCCCGCCCTTCCGTGCGGCGCGTGCCCGGCGGGCCGGGCGGTCGGCTACGGCAGGGCCAGCATCCGGTCCAGCGCGGCCTTGGCGTACTTCTCGGTCTCCGGGTCGACGGTGATCACGTTCGGCACCCGGCCCTCGACCAGCGACTCCAGCGCCCAGACCAGGTGCGGCAGGTCGATCCGGTTCATGGTGGAGCAGAAGCAGACCGCGCGGTCCAGGAAGACGATCTCCTTGTCCGGGTGGGCCTTGGCCAGTCGGCGGACCAGGTTCAGCTCGGTGCCGATGGCCCACTTGGAGCCGGGCTCGGCGGCGTCCAGCGCCTTGATGATGTACTCGGTCGAGCCCACCATGTCGGCGGCCGCGACGACCTCGTGCCGGCACTCGGGGTGCACCAGCACGGTGACACCGGGGATCCGCGCGCGGACGTCGTTCACCGAGTCCAGCGAGAAGCGGCCGTGCACCGAGCAGTGCCCGCGCCAGAGGATCATCTTCGCCGCGCGCAGCTGCTCGACGGTCAGGCCGCCGTTCGGCCTGTGCGGGTTGTAGACGACGCAGTCGTCCAGCGAGTACCCCATGTCCCGGACGGCGGTGTTGCGGCCCAGGTGCTGGTCGGGCAGGAAGAGCACCTTCTCTCCCTGCTCGAAGGCCCACTCCAGGGCCCGCTTGGCGTTGGAGGAGGTGCAGATGGTGCCGCCGTGCCGGCCGGTGAAGGCCTTGATGTCGGCGGAGGAGTTCATGTACGAGACCGGGACGGTCACGTCGGCTATGCCGGCGTCGGTCAGCACGTCCCAGCACTCGGCGACCTGCTCGGCGGTGGCCATGTCGGCCATCGAGCAGCCCGCGGCGAGGTCCGGCAGGACGACCTGCTGGGCGTCGGTGGTGAGGATGTCGGCGGACTCGGCCATGAAGTGCACACCGCAGAACACGATGTACTCGGCCTCCGGGCGGGCCGCCGCGTCGCGGGCCAGCTTGAAGGAGTCGCCGGTGACGTCGGCGAACTCGATGACCTCGTCGCGCTGGTAGTGGTGCCCCAGGATGAAGACGCGGTCGCCGAGCGCGGCCTTGGCCGCGCGGGCGCGCTCGACGAGGTCCGGGTCGGAGGCGGCGGGGAGGTCGCCGGGACACTCGACGCCGCGCTCGCTGTTCGGGTCGGCCTCGCGGCCGAGCAGCAGCAGAGCGAGCGGCGTCGGAGTGGGGTCGACGCCGTAGGTCTCGGTGATGGTGGTGGTCACGGGCGGGTGCCCTTCTGTGCGGCCGATCAGTCGGTGCAGCCTTCTCGTCTATCTGACGCTATCTATGATAACCGGTTAGCGTCACAGTGACGATGGCCGACCTGTCGATGTGACGAGAACCGCTCGCCGATTCGGAGCCCTCCGGCGGAGCCGGAAGAACGATAAGGACCGGGGCCCGGCGTGGCCGAATCGATATCGGCCCCCGATCGCGTTGGCTTGGCCCCATGAAAGCCATCGCGATCCGCCGGTACGGCGGCCCCGAGGTCGTCGAGTACACCGACCTGCCCGATCCCAAGGTCGGGCCGGACTCGGTCCTGGTCGAGGTCAGGGCGGCCGGGGTGAACCCGGTCGACCGCCACATCCGCGAGGGCCGGCTGGACGGGCTGCTGGACGCCCACTTCCCGCTGGTCATGGGCTGGGACGTGGCCGGCGTGGTCCGCGCGGTCGGCGGCGGGGTCACCGAGTTCGCCCCCGGCGACGAGGTGTACGGCTACGTGCGCAAGGACGCCGTCGAGCACGGCACGTACGCCGAACTGGTCGCCGCCCCCGTGCGCACCCTCGCCCGGCGCCCGGCCGCCCTGGACTGGACGCGGTGCGGCGGCCTCCCGCTGGCCGGCCTCACCGCCCTGCAGTCGCTGCGCGCGCTGCGCCTGCGCGAGGGCGAGACCGTCCTGGTGCACGCGGCGGCGGGCGGGGTCGGACACCTGGCCGTCCAGCTCGCCCGGGCCTTCGGCGCCCGGGTGATCGGCACCGCCGGCGAGCGCAACCACGCCTACCTGCGCGGCCTCGGTGCCGAGCCGGTCGCGTACGGCGAGGGGCTGGCCGGGCGGGTGCGGGAGCTGGCCCCGGAGGGCGTCGCCGCCGCCCTGGACCTGGTCGGCGGCGAGGCCGTCGAGGTCTCGGCGGACCTGGTCGCCGATCCGGCCCGGATCGTCTCGGTCGCCGACTACCGGGTGGCCGCGCTCGGCGGCCGCTACCTGTGGGTGCGCCCGGACGCCGCCGGGCTGGCGGAGCTCGCCGAGCTCGCCGACGCCGGCCGGCTCACCGTGACCGTCGCCTCGACCTTCCCGCTCGCCCAGGCCGCCTCCGCCCAGGAACTCGGCGCCGAGGGCCGCACCCGGGGCAAGATCGTCCTCGTCGTGGACCACCGGGACGGCGGCTGACCGTCGTCCACCGGCGGTGAACTCGGTCACGTCATCCGCCAGAATGGTGACGAACCGATTCGGCGGCCGCCGCCCCGCCGACCCCGCACGACCCGTGGAGCCCCGCACCGATGAGCACCAGCCGAGCGCACGAGGTGGCCGGGGCCGCCCTGGACGAGACGGACCGTCTCCTCCTCGCCCGGCTGGGCCGCGACGGCCGCGCCTCGTACGCCGAGATCGGGCTCCAGGTGAACCTCTCCGCCACCGCCGTACGCCGCCGGATCGACCGGCTGCGGGCCCGGGGCGTGGTGCGCGGCTTCACCGTCGTCCTCGACCCGGCGGTGCTCGGCTGGCAGACCGAGGCCTTCGTCGAGGTCTACTGCCGCGAGCGCACCGCCCCCGAGGAGATCCTCGCCAGCCTGCGCCAGTTCCCCGAGGTGGTCGCCGCCTGGACGGTCACCGGGGACCCGGACGCGCTGGTCCACCTGCGGGCCTCCGACACCCGGCACCTGGAGGCCGTCATCGAGCGGATCCGCAAGGAGCCCGGGGTGCAGCGCAGCCGCTCCTCGGTGGTGCTCTCCCAGCTCATCGGCTGACCCGTCCGGCCGACTCCCGCCCCCGCGCAGGAATCCTGCGCGGGGCCCGCCGAACACGCCCGAAACCTGCCCGACCAGCCGCGTTCCGACGCGCGACGGGGGGCCGCCGCTGCCTAGGCTGATCATGTCCGGCAGAGCGCCCCCACGGCTGCCACCGGACCTCCCCGCCCCCAGACGCCGAGAGAGGGACATCCGTGTCCGCAGCCCCCGACCGCATGCACCGGCCCGACAACGAGCTGGTCGACCTGGTATTCGACTACATGCGGGAGCGGCTGCAGTACGACCCCGTCCCGCTCGACCACCCCGGCGACGGCGAGCACCTGCGCGCCCAGCTGGCCGGCCTGCTGAACCCCGACGGCAACAACCCGGCCGACGTGCTCAAGCTGTACGACCACGAGCTGTCCCGCGCGGTGATCTCCGCCGACAGCCCCCGCTACCTGTCGTTCATCCCGTGCGCCCCGACCAAGGCCGCGCTGCTCTTCGACATGGTCGTCTCCTGCGCCTCCCTCCAGGGCATCTCCTGGCTGGAGGCGGCCGGCGCCATCGCCGCCGAGAACCAGGTGCTGCGCCTGATAGCGGACCGCGCGGGCATGCCCGAGTCGGCCGGCGGCACCTTCGTCTCCGGCGGCTCGGCCGGCAACCTCTCCGCGCTGGTCGTCGCCCGCGACACCGCCCGCCGCCGCCTCGGCGTCGGCCCGGAGGCCCGGCTGCGGATCGCCGTCGCCGACCAGGTGCACTCCTCGGTCAAGAACACCTTCAACATCATCGGCGTCGAGGCCTTCAAGGTCCCGACCGTCGACCGCCGCTTCACCGGCGAGGCGCTGCGCGCCGCCCTCGCGGCCGACCCGAACCCGGAGACCGTGATCGCGGTCGTCGGCACCGCCGGCACCACCAACGAGGGCATCGTCGACGACCTCCAGGGCCTGTCCGAGGTCGCCCGCGAGCGCGGCCTCTGGTTCCACGTGGACGGCGCCTACGGCGGCGCGGGCCTGTTCGCCCCCTCGGTGCGCGAGCGCTACAACGGCATCGAGCACGCCGACTCCTTCGTGGTCGACCCGCACAAGTGGCTGTTCGCCCCGTTCGACTGCGCCGCGCTGCTCTACCGCAACCCGCAGCTGGCCCGCGCCGTGCACACCCAGGACGCCTCGTACCTGGACGTGCTGCACACCGAGGGCGACGAGTGGAACCCCACCGACTACGCCTACCACCTGACCCGGCGCGCCCGCGGCCTGCCGCTCTGGTTCTCGCTCGCGGTGCACGGCACCGAGGCGTACACCGACGCCATCGAGACCGGCCTCCGGCTCGCCCGGGACACCGCCCAGCTGATCCGCGACACCGAGCACCTGGAGCTGCTGTTCGACCCGCAGCTCTCCGCGGTCTGCTTCAAGCGCACCGGCTGGACCAACGACGACTACTACCGCTGGTCGCAGCAGCTGCTCGCGGACCAGATCGGCTTCGTCACCCCGACCGGCTGGGACGGCGAGACAGTCGCCCGCTTCGCCTTCCTGCACCCGGGGACCACCATGGACATGGTCCGCGAGATCCTCGACACCATGGCCTGATCCCGCGCCACCCCGCAGGTCACCCCCGGACTCCGCCGGGGGCCGTGTCCGCCGCACGGCCCCCGGCGGTCTCATGTCCGCGCCGCGTGTCCGGCGGCCGCCTCCGGGCCCCGGTCAGAGGTAGCCGCCGTCGGGCAGGTACGGCGTCGGCGGGCGCATCCCGCGCAGGCCCAGGTAGCCCCGGGTGTGCGGGGACAGGCCCACCTCCAGGCCGACGTCCAGCGCCCACTCCTGCTCCGCCGTGACGAACCCCACAACGGCGTCGGTGCCCTCGGGCACCCGGGCCAGCGCCTCGCGCAGCAGCCGCACCGCGATCCGCTTCGAGGTCGCGGCCAGCAGCTTGATCTCGCCGCCGTCCCGGTAGCAGTAGCCGCTGCCGGCCAGCGCGTCCGCGACCAGCAGCTCCTCGAAGTGGCCGAGCATCATCGCGTGGTCCGGCCCGTGCGCCGCCCCGCGCAGCCGCCGGTCCACCGAGTCCAGCAGGTGCCGGTGCGTCCCGTTGCCCGGGTGCACCGGGATGTCACCCGGGTCGATCAGTCCGGACCGGTCCACCGGGCCCGTCAGCCGCATCGCCGGGTGCAGGGTGAACCCGGCCAGCCGGTAGCGGCGGGCCGCCGCCGGGTCCGGCGAGGCGCACAGCATCCCGCGCAGACAGCCCCGCCCGTACGCGGCGGCCCGCTCCAGCAGCAGCCGGCCCAGACCCCGCCCCTGCGCCTCGGGCACCACCACGAACAGCGTGAGGACCCACACCCCCTCGCGGCGCAGCGACAGCACCGCCCCCACCGGCTCGCCGTCGACCTCGGCCAGCCAGCAGCCCTGCGGGTCGGTGCGGGCCAGATGGCGGGTGCGGGCCAGCCGGTGCACCGCCCGGCCCCGCGGCCCCGGGGAGCGGCCCTGCGCGGCCTCCTCGGCGTACGGGGCGAAGGCGGCGCTGGCGATGTGCTGGACGGCCTCCGCGTCGGCGGCGGTGTCCTGGACCTGGCGCAGGATCATGCCCACCATCCTGGCGGCCGCACGGGCCCGCGGGGGCCGCTTCGGCGGGATCCCCCGCACGATCCCGCCATGATCGGGCACGGGCCCGGCGCGGGTTCCCGGGGGTGCTCCGGGGGTGCTCCGGCCGGGGCGATCGCCGGACGGGCGATGACCGAGGTCCGCCGGTGTGCGAGCATGGGGAGCGTAGGGGAGCGGGTGGCACACCCGGCCCACGGAAACCGACCGCCACGAAGAACCACTGTCAAAAGAGCCCGCCGTCCGGGAATGGAATCCGGACGGCCACTGGTTGGCACTGGCGGCACACCGTCGTCAAGACCGGGAGAAAGCAGATGACCGTCCAGGACGAGACCACCGTCGAGAGTGGCATCCTCCTCACCGATGCCGCCGCGGCCAAGGTCAAGGGCCTGCTGGAGCAGGAGGGCCGCGAGGACCTCGCGCTGCGCGTCGCCGTCCAGCCCGGTGGCTGCTCCGGCCTGCGTTACCAGCTGTTCTTCGACGAGCGCTCGCTCGACGGCGACGTGGTCAAGGACTTCGACGGCGTGAAGGTCGTCACCGACCGCATGAGCGCCCCGTACCTGGGCGGCGCCACCGTCGACTTCGTGGACACCATCGAGAAGCAGGGCTTCACGATCGACAACCCGAACGCCACCGGCTCCTGCGCCTGCGGCGACTCGTTCAGCTAAGCGGCACCGGCCGGGCGGCGTCCGCCGGGCGGTACGTGCCGAAGGGCGGCACCGGGATTCCCCGGTGCCGCCCTTCGCTGTACATAGGCGCTCAGCGGCCGCTGACGTCCGGGTTGTCCGGGTTCGGTCCGACGAAGGCGTCGGCCTCCAGCGGCACCAGCTGCCCGGTGGAGATGTCGGTCACCGCCCGGCCGGTCAGCGGCTGCTTCAGGTCCACCGTCACGGTCTGCCGCTTGGCGAGCTCGGCGCAGGCCTGTCCGGCCGGCATCGGCTGGGTCACCACCACCCGGACGTCCACCCGCCCGGGCTTGGACTCGTCCGCCTTCAGCCCGTACTTCTCGCAGATCCCGCCGTAGAACCAGACCGTCAGCCGGCTGCCGTCGATCCGGTAGGTGATCGCCTGGTGCGCCACCGGTGCCGGCTCGCCGACCGCGATGCCGTTGTTCGGGGGAGTGGCCGCCGGCGTGGGCGCCGTGGGCGGGGCGGTCGGGGTCGCCGGACGCGGGCCGGGGGTGGTCGCGGACGGATCCCCCGGCACCGTGGCGGACGGCGAGGCCGATCCGCCGGAGGCGCCGGGCGAGGGCGAGGCGGTGGGCGCGGCCGGCGCGGTGGACGAGGCGGCCGGGCTCGTGGCCTTGTCCGAGGCGGCCTTGTCCCCGTCACCGCACGCGGTCAGCGCGGCCGCCGCCAGCAGCAGCCCGGCCAGCGCCGCCGCCCGCCGGACGCCGGTGCGGCCGTGCGCGGGGCGGGCGGCGTGCCGGGGCATCGTCTCCAGATCCATCTGAACTTCCTCCCGAGGGTTCGGCGGCGCCGCCTCCGGGGCCGCGCCGCGCAACTGTGACGTGGCCCGGACGAATCCGGTTCCGCCGAACCCCACCGGGATCACATGCCGTACTCGGCCATCCCCGCGACCACCCGCTGCGCCCCCGAGGAGACCCGGAAGCCCGAGTGCCCGGCCGGCGCGCTCGGCTCGGGGCCGGTGGCCAGCAGGGGCCAGAACCGCCGCAGCCGCCGGGAGGAGTCCACCAGCGCGTCGAGCGTCTCGGCGTCCGCGTCACCCCGGAGGGCGGGGGGAACACGCAGCGGGTGGGGACTGGGCATCATGGCGATCGCTCCGATCGGTTCCGTGCCGCGGCGTCGCTGCCGCGGCGCTGGAGGGAGCCGGTGAGGCCCCTGCTGCGACCCTAGGACCGCCCACCGGGGCGCGACCAGTGCTACCCGGGGGTAGTACACGTTCGACCCCCGGGAGTGCCGCCCAGCGGCCGTACGGGGCCTCCGGTGCCGCCTCCGGGCCGCCCGGGAGCGGCACCCGGTGCCACGCCGGACGCCCGGCCCCCACGTGCGGTCTTGCTGCCGCCCGGTCCCGGCCCGGTACCGTGGGTGGGTTCCTCCCACCGACCCTGTCCGTGGCCACGCCGCCACCCAGAGGAGACCTCTCGTGCGTATCGCCGTCGCCGGCTCGATCGCGACCGATCACCTGATGACGTTCCCCGGCCGCTTCGCCGACCAGCTCGTCGCCGAGCAGCTGCACACCGTGTCCCTGTCGTTCCTGGTGGACACCCTGGACATCCGGCGCGGCGGCGTCGCGCCGAACATCGCGTTCGGCATGGGCGTGCTCGGCCTGCGTCCGGTCCTGGTCGGCGCGGCCGGCGCGGACTTCGCCGAGTACCGCAGCTGGCTGGAGCGCAACAACGTGGACTGCCAGTCGGTCCACATCTCCGAGACCCGGCACACCGCCCGTTTCATGTGCACCACGGACGAGGACCACAACCAGATCGCCTCGTTCTACACCGGTGCCATGGCCGAGGCCCGCAACATCGAGCTCAAGCCGATCGCCGACCGGGTCGGCGGCCTGGACCTCGTCCTGATCGGCGCGGACGACCCGCAGGCGATGGTCCGCCACACCCAGGAGTGCCGCACCCGCGGCTACGCCTTCGCGGCCGACCCCTCCCAGCAGCTGGCCCGCCTCGACGGCGACGACATCCGCGAGATCGTCGACGGCGCCGCGTACCTGTTCACCAACGAGTACGAGGCCGCGCTGATCGAGAGCAAGACCGGCTGGGACGCCGACGAGATCCTCTCCCGGGTCGGCACCCGGGTGACCACCCTGGGCAGCAAGGGCGTGCGCATCGACCGCAAGGGCGAGCCGGCCGTCGTGGTCGGCTGCGCGCCCGAGGAGAGCAAGACCGACCCGACCGGCGTCGGCGACGCCTTCCGGGCCGGTTTCCTGGCGGGCCTGTCCTGGGGGCTGGAGCTGGAGCGCGCCGCCCAGCTCGGCTGCATGCTGGCCACCCTGGTCATCGAGACCGTCGGCACCCAGGAGTACGAGCTGCGCCCGTCCGCCTTCCTGCAGCGCTTCGAGTCCGCCTACGGCGCCGAGGCGGCCGCGGAGATCCGCGCCCACCTGGTCAAGTGACCACGCCGGTCAGGCGAGTACCGCCGGTCAGGCGGTCCGTCTGACCAGGTAGGCCGTGCCCCGGTCGCCGCCGTACCCGGCGGCCGGGGCCTCGCCCAGGTACTCCTGCCCGCGCATCCCGCACCAGGCCGGGATGTCCAGGCGCGCCGCCTCGTCGTCCGCCAGCACGGCGACCGTGCCGCCCTCGGGCACCTCGCCGATCCGCTTCGCCAGCTCGATCACCGGCAGCGGGCAGCGCTTGCCGAGGGCGTCGATCACCAGGGTCCCGGTGTGGGCCTCCACCGGCGCGAGGTCCAGCCCCAGCGGCGCCCGCACCTCGGAGACGATCCCGGGCAGCACCTCCAGGAAGCGCTCGACGTCCGCCTCCGCGGTGCCGAACGGCAGCGACACCCGGACGTTGCCCTCGGTGAGCACCCCCATCGCGGCCAGCACATGGCTCGGCGTCAGCGTGGAGGAGGTGCAGGAGGAGCCCGAGGAGACCGCGAAGCCCGCCCGGTCCAACTCGGTCAGCAGCACCTCGCCGTCCACGTACAGGCAGGAGAAGGTGACGATGTGCGGCAGCCGCCGCACCGGGTCGCCGACCACCTCGACCTCCGGCACCAGCCGCGGCACCCGGGCCCGGATCCGCTCCACCAGCGCGTGCAGCCGCGCGTTCTCCCGCTCGGCCTCGGCCCGTACGGCGCGCAGCGAGGCGGCGGCGGCCACGATCGCCGGCACGTTGACGTAGCCGGGCACCCGGCCGCCCTCGCGCTCGTCGGCCGGCAGCGGTGAGACGTACCGCACACCCTTGCGCACGGCGAGCACCCCGACCCCGGCCGGGCCGCCCCACTTGTGCGCGCTGGCGGTGAGCAGCGACCAGCCGGCCGGCACGTCCGCCCGCCCGGCGCTCTGCGCCGCGTCGACCAGCAGCGGTACGTCACCGCGGGCGGCGGCCACCTCGGCGACCGGCTGGACGGTGCCCACCTCGTGGTTGGCGGACTGCAGCACGGCGAGCGCGGTGTCCGGCCGCAGCGCGGCGGCGAACTCCTCGGCGCGGACCCGTCCGTGGCGGTCCACCGGGACGACGTCCACCTCGCCGCCGGCCGCGAGGTGCCGCTCGGCGGCGTGCAGCACGCTGGAGTGCTCGACGGCCGAGTGCACCAGGCGCGGGCCGCGCCGCCGGTGGCCGGCCAGTGCGCCGAGCACGCCCAGCTGGACGGCCTGCGTGCCGCTCGCGGTGAAGGAGATCTCGTCGGCCCGGGCGCCGAGCACCTCGGCGACGGTCTCCCGGGCGGCGTCGAGCAGCATCCGGGCCTGCCGGCCGGAGCGGTAGAGCCGGGCGGGATCGGCCCAGCCCTCGTCCAGGGCGGCGGTCAGCGCCTGCCGCGCGACGGGGTGGAGCGGTGCGGTGGAGGCCACATCGAAGTACACGGTCACATTTAACGACACACCCGGACGCCTCCCCTCCCCGTCGCGCGCCTCACCGCCCGTCAGTCGATCACCCCGAATGTCCGCTTCGTCCGCACCCGACGGCCCGTCACCCACGTTGTCCGAGGTCATCCCCCGATCGGGCGTACGGACCTCTAATGCCTACGATGACCTGCGGCGCAGCCCTTGCCGGGCCTGATCGGGCGACCGGGCGGCGCGTTACCGGGACCTGCCCGTCAGCAGCGCATAAGGCTGGAGTAGGGTTTGGCCCGCATAAGCATTCAAACCGTGCCCGTGGACGGGTCGCGGGGGAGGGAAGCCCTCCCCGGGGCGACGCGAAGGCGGGCGAGACTTCGGGAAGGCGCTACGTGAGTCCCAACGGCTCCGACCGCTCGCCGCGGCGCACGATGCGGCGGAAGCTGCCTCAGGCGCTGGCACTGGGCCTCGTCATCGCGACCGCCACAGGCTGCTCGGCCAACGACCTCCCCAGGCTTGGCCTCCCGAGCCCCGTCACCGTGGAGGGGCCCCTGGTCCTCCACATGTGGCAGGGCTCCTGGATCGCGGCTCTGGTGGTCGGCGTACTGATGTGGGGTCTGATCATCTGGAGCGTGATCTTCCACCGGCGCAGCCGCACCGGTGTGCAGGTCCCTCCGCAGACCCGGTACAACGTGCCCATCGAGGCGCTCTACACCGCGGTCCCCATCGTCATCGTCTCGGTCCTCTTCTACTTCGTCGCCCGCGACGAGTCGAGGCTGACCCAGGTCTCGGCGAAGCCGCAGCACGTGGTGAACGTGGTCGGCTTCCAGTGGAGCTGGGCGTTCAACTACGAGAACACCGAGATCCCCGACCCGGCCAACAAGCAGGCCGCGTACGAGGTGGGCACTCCGAAGGAGGCGCCGACCCTGGTCCTGCCGGTCAACGAGTCGGTGCAGTTCGTCCTCACCTCGCGGGACGTCATCCACGACTTCTGGCCCGTCAACTTCCTGATGAAGATGGACGTCGTGCCGGGCGTGGTGAACCGCTTCGAGGTCACCCCGACCGTCAAGGGCACCTACATGGGCAAGTGCGCCGAGCTCTGCGGCGTCGACCACTCGCGCATGCTGTTCAACGTCAAGGTCGTGGACAAGGCCGAGTACGAGAAGCACCTGGCGGACCTGCGGGCCAAGGGTCAGACCGGCGCTGTGCCGTCCGGCATGATCACCACGGGAAGTGAAGAATAGTGACCATCCTCAACGAGCCCGCCGCGGCCGGCGGGGGCGCCGGGGCCGTCACGGTCGGGGCGCAGCGTACCCGCAAGCCGGGTGCCACCATCATCAAGTGGCTCACCACCACTGACCACAAGACGATCGGCACGCTGTACCTGGCGACGTCGTTCGCGTTCTTCCTGATCGGCGGCGTGCTCGCCCTGGTCATGCGCGCCGAGCTGGCTCGTCCCGGGACCCAGATCCTGTCGAACGAGCAGTTCAACCAGGCGTTCACGATGCACGGCACGATCATGCTGCTGATGTTCGCGACGCCGCTGTTCGCGGGCTTCGCGAACTGGATCATGCCGCTGCAGATCGGCGCGCCGGACGTGGCCTTCCCGCGTCTGAACATGTTCGCGTACTGGCTGTACCTCTTCGGCTCGACCATCGCGGTGGCCGGCTTCGTCACCCCGCAGGGTGCCGCCGACTTCGGCTGGTTCGCCTACTCGCCGCTGTCGGACGCGGTCCGCTCGCCGGGCATCGGCGCCGACATGTGGATCATGGGTCTGGCCTTCTCCGGCTTCGGCACGATCCTCGGTGCGGTCAACTTCATCACCACGATCATCTGCATGCGCGCTCCGGGCATGACGATGTTCCGGATGTCGATCTTCGTCTGGAACGTCCTGCTGACCGCGGTGCTGGTCCTGCTGGCCTTCCCGGTCCTGGCCGCCGCGCTGTTCGCCCTGGAGGCGGACCGCAAGTTCGGATCGCACGTCTTCGACCCGGCCAACGGCGGGGCGCTGCTCTGGCAGCACCTGTTCTGGTTCTTCGGTCACCCCGAGGTGTACATCATCGCGCTGCCGTTCTTCGGCATCGTCTCGGAGATCGTCCCGGTCTTCAGCCGCAAGCCGATGTTCGGTTACTCGGGTCTGATCGCGGCCACCATCGCGATCGCCGGTCTGTCGGTGACGGTGTGGGCGCACCACATGTACGTCACAGGACAGGTCCTGCTGCCGTTCTTCTCGTTCATGACCTTCCTGATCGCGGTCCCGACCGGTGTGAAGTTCTTCAACTGGGTCGGCACCATGTGGAAGGGCTCGCTGAGCTTCGAGACCCCGATGCTCTGGACGGTCGGCTTCCTGGTCACCTTCCTCTTCGGTGGTCTGACGGGTGTCCTGCTCGCCTCCCCGCCGATCGACTTCCACGTCTCGGACTCGTACTTCGTCGTCGCCCACTTCCACTACGTGGTCTTCGGCACCGTCGTCTTCGCGATGTTCGCCGGCTTCCACTTCTGGTGGCCGAAGATGACCGGCAAGATGCTGGACGAGCGCCTCGGCAAGATCACCTTCTGGACGCTGTTCATCGGCTTCCACGCGACCTTCCTGGTGCAGCACTGGCTCGGCGCCGAGGGCATGCCCCGCCGCTACGCCGACTACCTGGCCGACGACGGTTTCACCACCCTGAACACCTTCTCGACCATCGGCTCGTTCCTGCTCGGCCTGTCGATCCTGCCGTTCCTGTACAACGTCTGGAAGACCGCCAAGTACGGCGAGAAGATCACCGTGGACGACCCGTGGGGCTACGGCCGCTCGCTGGAGTGGGCGACCTCCTGCCCGCCGCCGCGGCACAACTTCACCACCCTGCCGCGCATCCGCTCCGAATCCCCGGCCTTCGACCTCCACCACCCGGAGATCGCCGCGCTGGACTACCTGGAGAACCACGGTGAGCCGGCCAAGCACCTCGCCGGTGTGACCCCGGTGAAGTACGACAACCCGCAGCTCGGCAAGGGCAAGAAGGGAGGCGACGCCTGATGAAGGAACAGGGCAAGATCTTCCTCGGCTTCGCGGTCTTCATCCTCATCATGGCCGTCGTGTACGGCCTGTGGACGAACCACTCCGACCTCGGCATCGAGGCGGCGGGCACCACCGCGCTGTTCCTGGCCTTCGGCCTGTGCGCCTTCATCGGGTACTACCTCGCCTTCACCGCCCGCCGGGTGGACAGCGGCGCGGGTGACAACCCCGAGGCCGAGGTCGCGGACGACTCCGGCGAGCAGGGCTTCTTCGCCCCGCACAGCTGGCAGCCGCTGTCCCTGGCCGTCGGTGGCGCGCTCGCCTTCATGGGTGTGATCTTCGGCTGGTGGCTGCTGTACTGGTCGATCCCGATCATCCTGATCGGCATCTACGGCTGGGTCTTCGAGTTCTACCGGGGCGAGAACCAGAACCAGTAAGGCTCCCGTCCCACAGGGCCGGGCATCCCGCGAGGGGTGCCCGGCCCTGTTGCGTCCCCGGAGTGACGGCCTCACCCCGGCGGCGCAACGGCGGGTCCTCCGGATGTCGCTCCGCCCCATGACGTTCCTACGATCTGATCAATCGTGCGAACCCTCGGAGGCGGTCATGGCCGACAGGCGCGGAATCGCAGGTCTCGGCGGCATATCGCTGGCCCTCGCAGTACTGGCCCCGGTGGCCGCCTGCACGTCCGGCGGGGGAGCGGACGAGGCGGCCGTCAGCATCCACACGGTGGACGCGGCGCCCCTCGTCCGCCTCTCCGTCAACGGCAAGGCGGATCCCTCGCAGCCCGTCAGCGTCACCGCGGAGAACGGTGCCCGGCTCACCGACGTCACCGTGCTCGGCCCGGACGGCCGGGTGGTGGCGGGCCGACTGGCGGAGGACCGGCGCAGCTGGTCGACCACCGGGCGGCTGCGGGCCGCCACCGACTACACCGTCCGGATCGCCGCCGACGACGGCAAGGGCGGCCGCGGCGAGACCACCGCCGCCTTCTCCACCCTGGCGCCCGAACGGCTGCTCACCGCCGTCCTCGGCCCGGACTCCTCCGGCACCGGCCTGTACGGGGTCGGCCAGCCGCTGACCGTGAAGCTCTCCGAGGCCGTGAAGGACCAGGAGGGCCGCCGGGAGGTCGAGCGCTCCCTCACCGTCACCAGCCAGCCCGCCGTCACCGGCGCCTGGTACTGGGTGGACGACCGCAACCTGCACTTCCGCCCGCAGGACTACTGGCCCGCCGGCACCACCGTCACGCTGGCCTTCGACGGCGTCGGCAGCCGGATCGCGGACGGCCTGTACGGCGGCGAGCGCTCCGTCCTCGCCCTGCGGATCGGCGACCGGGTGGAGTCCGTGGTCGACGCCGCCACCCACCAGCTCACCCTGAAGCGCAACGGCCAGGTGGTGCGGACCATCCCGGTGACCACCGGCAAGCCCGGCTTCGACACCCGCAACGGCGTCAAGGTGGTGCTCGGCCAGGAGCGGATGGTCCGGATGAGCGGCGAGAGCATAGGGATAGCGGCCGGCAGCTCGGAGTCCTACGACCTGCAGGTCGAGTGGGCCACCCGGGTGACCTGGAGCGGTGAGTACGTCCACGCGGCGCCCTGGTCGGTCGGCTCGCAGGGCGTGGACAACGTCAGCCACGGCTGTACCGGCATGAGCACCGAGAACGCCCGCTGGTTCTACCAGAACACCCGGATCGGCGACCTGGTCCAGGTGGTCAACAGCCACGGCTCGGGCATGGAGCCGTTCGGCAACGGCTTCGGGGACTGGAACGTCCCCTGGACCGACTGGCTGAAGCACAGCGCCCTCGGACAGCCCGTCAGCACCACCGTCCCGGCCACCCAGTCCCGCGCCAACGGCGTCGCCCGCCCGGAGCTCTGACGGCCCCCTCGGGCCCCGCCCCCGGGCTACCGCGCCCCGTACGCCAGCTCCAGCGCGGTCACCGCGGCGGCCAGCGCGTCCTCCCGCGACACCCCCAGCCGCAGGGCCCGGTCGGCGTACTCGCCGGCCGCGGCGGCGGCCAGCCGGTGCGCGGTGTCGCCCACCGCGGCGATCAGGGTGCCGCGCCGTCCGTGGGTCTCCACCACCCCGTCCGCCTCCAGCTCCCGGTAGGCCCGCGCCACCGTTCCGGCGGCGAGCCCCAGCTCCTGCGCCAGCGCCCGTACGGTCGGCAGCCGCAGGCCCGTCGGCAGCTCCCCGCTGCGGGCCCGCTCGGCGATCTGGGCGCGGATCTGCTCGTACGGGGGAGTGGCGGCGGCGGGGTCGACGGTCAGCTGCACGGGTGGCTCCTGGGAGGTCGGCTCTGCTGGGGAGAGCGGGCGGGGCTGTCGGGCGGGACGGTGAAAGCCCGAAGGCCCCCGACCGGGGAAACGGTCGGGGGCCTTCGGGGGGTGCGTACGGGATCAGTGGTGGCCGTGGCCGCTGGTGATCTCGTGGTGCTCCTCGGCGGTGGGCTTGGCGATCTGGGCGCCCTCGCCGTAGAAGCCGCGGGAGAGCTTGGCCCGGGTCCGGGTGATCAGGCCGGCCTTGCGGGCCACGCCGTTCTCGTCCGTCGCGGCCGGCAGCTCGAACACCGGCTGCTGCTCGTGCGCGGTGAGCTTGTACAGGTCGGCCTGCGGGAGCTGGGCGTGGACCTCGATGAACTCACCGTGCGGCAGGCGCTTGATGATGCCGGTCTCGCGGCCGTGCAGCACCTTCTCCTTGTCACGGCGCTGGAGGCCGAGGCACCAGCGCTTGGTGATGATGAAGGTGAGGACGGGGACCACGAAGAAGCCGACGCGCACGAAGTACGTGATGTCGTTGATCGACAGGTGCAGGTGCGTGGCGAACAGGTCGTTGCCACCGCCGATCAGCAGCACCAGGTACAGGCTGATCCAGGCCGCGCCGAGGGCGGTGCGGACGGGGGCGTTGCGCGGACGGTCCAGGATGTGGTGCTCGCGCTTGTCGCCGGTGATCCAGCCCTCGATGAACGGGTAGACCGCGATCGCGACCAGGACCAGCGGGAAGATCATCAGCGGGACGAAGACACCCAGGTTCAGGGTGTGGCCCCACAGGCCGATCTCCCAGCCCGGCATGACGCGGATCAGACCCTCGGAGAAGCCCATGTACCAGTCCGGCTGGGCGTCCGTGGACACCTGGTCGGGGCGGTAGGGGCCGTACGCCCAGATCGGGTTGATCGTGGCGATCGCCGAGATGGCGGAGATGACACCGAAGACCAGGAAGAAGAAGCCACCGGCCTTGGCCATGTAGACCGGCATCAGCGGCATGCCGACGACGTTCTGCTCGGTCTTGCCCGGGCCCGCCCACTGGGTGTGCTTGTGGTAGAAGACCAGGATCAGGTGCGCGACCAGCAGGCCCAGCATGATGCCCGGGATCAGCAGCACGTGGATCGTGAAGAACCGCGGCACGATGTCGGTGCCGGGGAACTCGCCGCCGAACAGGAACATCTGGATGTAGGTGCCGACCAGCGGCACCGCCAGGATCGCGCCCTCCATGAACCGGATACCGGTACCGGACAGCAGGTCGTCGGGCAGCGAGTAGCCGAAGAAGCCGTCGAACATGCCCAGGACCAGCAGCAGGAAGCCGAAGACCCAGTTGATCTCACGGGGCTTGCGGAACGCGCCGGTGAAGAACACGCGCATCATGTGCACGAGCATCGCGGCCACGAAGACCAGGGCGGCCCAGTGGTGGATCTGACGGATCAGCAGACCGCCGCGGACCTCGAAGCTGATGTCCAGGGTCGAGGCGTAGGCCTCGGACATCATGATGCCCTTGAGCGGCACGTACGAGCCCTCGTACACCACCTCGCCCATGGAGGGCGTGAAGAAGAGCGTCAGGTAGACACCCGTCAGGATGATGATGAGGAAGGTGTAGAGGCAGATCTCGCCCAGCATGAAGGACCAGTGGTCCGGGAAGATCTTCCGCAGGTTGGCCCGGGCGAGGGAGTAGATCCCCAGCCGGCCGTCCGTCCAGTCGGCGGCGGCCTCCCACTTGTTGGCGGGATTGGCACGCGTGCTGGCCGGCTTCGCGGCACCGGAGGTGGTGCTGCTCGCGCTACTCATCGAGCACGCTCCCAGAAACTCGGGCCGACGGCTTCGTCGAAGTCGCCGGTGGCGATCAGGAAGCCCTTCTCGTCAGTGGTGATCTTCAGCTGCGGCAGCGGGTGGCCGGCCGGGCCGAAGATCACGCGCGCGCCGTCCGCCAGGTCGAAGGTCGACTGGTGGCAGGGGCAGAGCGCGTGGTGGGTCTGCTGCTCGTAGAGGCTGATCGGGCAACCGACGTGGGTGCAGATCTTGGAGTAGGCGAGGATGCCCTCGAAGCCCTTCTCGCGGGACTCCTTGTCCTTGATGTCCTCGGGCGCGATGCGCACGAGCATCAGGGCGTCCTTGGCGATCTGCACCTGGAAGTCGTGGTCGTGCTCCTCCAGCCCCTCGGGCTTGGCGAAGACCAGCGACCCCACGATGATGTCCTCTGCCTTCATCGGCAGGTTGGTGTTCATGTTGATCAGCTGGAGCGGCTTCTGCTCGGTCGCCTTGTCCCAGCCGGTGTGCTGCAGCTTGTCCTCGGGCAGCGGGCCCAGGTCGCGCAGCAGCACCACACCGGACAGCGGCACCAGCGCCATCGAGCCGATCAGCGTGTTGCGGATCATCTTGCGGCGGCCGAAGCCGGACTCGGCGGCGCCGGTCCTGAACTGCTCGATGACGTCCGCGCGGACCTCGTCGTCGGCCTCGATCGGGTGACGCTCGGCCGGCAGCTCGTGGTCGGACATCAGGGTGCGGGCCCAGTGGACCGCGCCCGCGCCGATGCAGAACAGCGCGACACCGAGGGTCATGCCCAGCGCGAAGTTCAGCGCGCTGACCTTGCCCAGCGGGAAGATCTCGACGAGCTTGTCGGGGTCGATGGCCACGTACGAGGCGATGAAGCCCACGGTGGCGAGCATCGAGACCACGAACATGATCGAGACCTGGCGCTCGGCCCGCTTGGCGGCCCGCTCGTCGATGTCGGTTCGGCGGGGCTCGTGGGCCGGCAGGCCGGGGTCGGCGAACGGGTCGCCGTGGGCAGCCACCTCGTGGTGCCCGGCGGAGCCGTGCGACTCCGGCAGGTTTTCTTCTGACATGTCCTGGCTCATGACTTCTTGGCCTTGGTGGTGTGGGCGGCGACCCAGATCGCGACCACGATGAGCGCGCCGAGCCCGAAGATCCAGCCGAACAGGCCCTCGGTCACCGGACCGAGGCTGCCGAGCGTGAGACCGCCGGGGTTGGGCTCATCGTTGGTGTGGCGGACGAAGGCCACGATCTGCTTCTTCTGCTCCTCGGGCATGATGGTGTCCGGGAACGACGGCATGTTCTGCGGGCCGGTCTGCATGGCCTCGTAGATGTGCTTGGCCTCCACGCCCTCCAGCGACGGCGCGTACTTGCCCTGGGTCAGGGCACCGCCCTTGCCGGCGAAGTTGTGGCACTGGGCGCAGTTGGTGCGGAACAGCTCGCCGCCCTTGGAGATGTCCTCCGGGTTGGTCGAGGTGTACTGCTCCTCGGTCGGGGTGACCGGGCCGGGGCCGAGCGAGGCCACGAAGGCGGCCATCTGGTCGATCTCGGCCTGCGAGTAGATGTTCGGCTTGCTCGGCACCTGGGCGCCGGGCTGCTGGGCCGGCATACGACCGGTGGAGACCTGGAAGTCGACCGCGGCGGAGCCGACGCCGACCAGGCTCGGACCGTCACTGGAACCCTGGCCGTTGAGGCCGTGGCAGGAGGAGCAGCCCACGGCGAAGAGCTTCTTGCCCTCCTCGATCGCGAGCGACTGCGCGGCCACGTCGGCCTGCGCCTTGTCGGCGGGCGCGAACGCGGCGTACAGCCCCCCGGTGGCCGCCAGGGCGAGAATTAGGACGACCAGCGCCGCCAATGGGTGGCGCCGTCGTGCGGAGAGCTTTTTCACGGAATAACCCCGGTGTCAGGATCTGGTCGACTGGTGGGTGCACCCGGCGGCCGGTCTGGCCGGCACGAGGCTGCCCGTCTAGGGCTGCGCGCGCGGTCGGTCGGTGGGAGCGTCGGCACCGGCAAAAGGGCCGTCGTCGTCGACGGCGGACCCCGGGCCGGTGGCCAGCGACCTGATCAGCTGGTTACTTGATCAGGTAGATGGTCGCGAACAGGCCGATCCACACGACGTCGACGAAGTGCCAGTAGTACGACACCACGATCGCGGCGGTGGCCTGCTCGTGAGTGAAGCGCTTGGCTGCGTACGTCCGTCCCAGGACCAGCAGGAAGGCGATCAGACCACCCGTCACGTGCAGACCGTGGAAGCCGGTGGTGAGGTAGAACACCGTGCCGTACGGGTCGGAGGACAGCGTCAGGCCGTCCTTCTTGACCAGCTCGGTGTACTCGAAGACCTGCCCGCCGATGAAGATCGCGCCCATCACGAAGGTGATGACGAACCACGAGCGGAGCTTCTTCACGTCACCGCGCTCGGCAGCGAACACACCGAGCTGGCAGGTGAGCGAGGAGAGCACCAGGATCGTGGTGTTGACCGAGGAGAAGGGCACGTTGAGGGCGTGCGCCTTCTCGGTCCAGAACTCGGCTCCCTTGACGGAGCGGAGCGTGAAGTACATCGCGAAGAGGGCCGCGAAGAACATCAACTCGGAACTGAGCCAGACGATCGTTCCGACGCTGACCATGTTCGGCCGGTTGACCGATCCGTGCGCGTGCCCGGTTTCTACTGCTGTTGCTGTCGCCACGACGGACATTATGTCGGTCCCTTATTCCGTCTTCACGCCGGGGGGTCTCCCTCGGAGTGTCCGGTGCGTGCGGTATGCCCCCCTGGGCCCCGACGGGGCGTCCGCAGGTGGCCTGAGCAGCGCGGTGTCCCTTTTCTGACGGTTCCTTCGGGGCCTCTTCGACCCTGTTGCCCCGCGTGTCGCTGCGGCCCCGCGGGGCGGCCCCGGGGTAGGGGGGAGGGCCGCCGTCGGCCGTACGGGTGGTCTGCGGGCGCCGGGGTGACGCGCCGTCCTCCGGGAGGGTGAGCCCCGTCGGGGCCCGGCCGCGGCGGCTCGGGAAGGATCACGCCGGAAGGGGCTCCGCGGGCGGTGATCGGGAGTAGCATCCGGATGAGGTGGACGTGGTCCGGATCACACTTCAGAGGAAGCAGGGGCCCATGGCGCACACGACCGACGAGACGCTCACCGTCCTCGTCTACAGCGACGACCGCAACACGCGCGAGCAGGTGCTGACGGCCCTCGGCCGCCGGCCGGCCGCGGACCTTCCCGAGCTCGACTACCTGGAGTGCGCCACCACCCCCGCGGTGCTGCGGGCGCTGGAGAAGGGGGGAGTGGACCTCTGCGTGCTGGACGGCGAGGCGGTGCCGGCCGGCGGGCTCGGCCTCGGGCGCCAGCTCAAGGACGAGATCTACGGCTGCCCCCCGGTGCTGGTGCTGATCGGCCGGCCGCAGGACTCCTGGCTGGCGGCCTGGAGCCGGGCCGACGCGGCGATCAGCCGCCCGGTGGACCCGGTGGCGCTGGCCGAGGCGGCCGCCACCCTGCTCCGCGCCCGCGTGGAGAAGCGGACACCGGCGACCCACTGAGCCGTACGGCCCGCGGGGCGGGCGTCCGGCCCCGCCCTTCACCTGGGTATCTCACTCTTAGAGAAAGGGGGACAGGACGCCACCCCCCGCTCGATAGGCTGGCTCCGCTCGCGGGGACCTCCCGGAGCTCCCTTCAAGAGCTGGAGTCAGCCATGGTGAACGTGAACCCTGCGAACGGCGGTAGCGACCCCGTGCAGGTGGTCCGCACCTGGCCGGACATCCTGGCGGCCCTGCTGGGCGGCGAGGACCTGGACCGGGCGGACACCGCCTGGGCGATGGACCAGATCATGAGCGGCGAGGCCTCCCCGGTGCAGGTGGCCGGCTTCATGGTCGCGCTGCGGGCCAAGGGCGAGACGGTCGACGAGATCTCCGGCCTGGTCGACGCGATGTACGCGCACGCCGAGCCGCTGCAGATCCCCGGCCCCGCCGTGGACATCGTCGGCACCGGCGGCGACCGCGCCAAGACCGTCAACATCTCCACCATGTCGGCGATCGTCGCGGCCGCGGCCGGCGCCAAGGTGGTCAAGCACGGCAACCGGGCCTCCTCCTCGGCCAGCGGCTCCTCCGACGTGCTGGAGAAGCTCGGCATCGCCCTCGACCTGAGCGCCCGCCGGGTGGCCGAGGTCGCCGAGGAGGTCGGGCTGACCTTCTGCTTCGCCGCCAAGTTCCACCCGTCGATGCGCCACGCCGCCCCGGCCCGGCGCGACCTCGGCGTGCCCACCGCCTTCAACATCCTCGGCCCGCTGACCAACCCGGCCAAGGTCACCGCGCACGCCATCGGCTGCTTCGACACCCGGCTCGCCGGGCTGATCGCCGGCGTGCTCGCCCGGCGGGGCTCCACCGCCCTGGTCTTCCGCGGCGACGACGGCCTGGACGAGCTGACCATCACCACCACCTCCCGGGTGTGGGTGGTGCGCGACGGCTCGGTCACCGAGACCGGCTTCGACCCGCGCGAGGTCGGCATCGAGACCGTCGGGATCGAGGCGCTGCGCGGGGCCGACGCCGCGTACAACGCGGAGGTCGCCCGCCGGCTGCTGGCCGGGGAGCGCGGACCGGTGCGGGACGCCGTCCTGCTGAACGCCGCCGCCGCGCTGGTCGCCCTCGACCTCACCGACGCGCCGCTCACCGAGCAGCTGGCGGCGGGGATGGAGCGGGCCGCGCGGGCGATCGACTCGGGCGCCGCCCAGGAACTGCTGCGCCGCTGGTCGGACGCCACCTCCCGGGGCTGACGCGACTCGGGCCGTCCTCGGGCCGTCCCGGGCCGGGGCCCGCGGGGAACGCTCCCCGCGGGCCCCGGTGCGTCCACATGGCGGACATCTGTTTGACCACCCGGTGGACGCGTCCTAGAGTCTTCGCCAGGTCATGAGTGGCAGCGTCAAGCCCCAGCTTGCTGTCCGGCAACCCTCCGTCCGTGGCGGGGTGCCCTGGGTGAGGACCGGGTCACCGGCAATCCGTCCGTGTGACAAGCGCGGACGCCGGTTGACACACACTCCCGGGGTCCTAGGCCCGTAGAAGGAGTGCATCCCCATGTCCCTCGCCACCGCCTCCCGCGCCCCGCTCGCCGTCCTCGGCCACGACGTCCAGGTCCCGCTGGCCAGCGGCGAGAAGGTCACCTACGCGCCGCTCGACTACGCGGCCAGCTCCCCGGCCCTGCAGCGGGTGTGGGACGACGTCGCCGCCTACGCGCCCTACTACGGCAGCGTGCACCGCGGCGCCGGCTACCTCTCCCAGCTGTCCACCGACCTGTTCGAGCAGAGCCGCCGGACCGTCGCCGACTTCCTCGACCTGCGCGAGGGCGACCAGGTGGTCTTCACCCGCGCCACCACCGACTCGCTCAACCTGCTGGCCGGCGCCGTCCCGGCGGGCACCCGGGTGCTCGCCTTCGAGACCGAGCACCACGCCTCACTGCTGCCCTGGGCCCACGCCGGACTGGACGTCACCTACCTGCGCGCGCCGCGCTCGCACGCCGAGGCGGTCGCCGCGCTGGAGACCGCGCTGGCCGCGGCGCCTGAGGGTCCCACGCTGCTCTGCGTCACCGGCGCCTCCAACGTCACCGGCGAGCTGTGGCCGGTCGCCGAGCTCACCGCCACCGCGCACCGCCACGGCGCCCGGGTGGTGCTGGACGCGGCCCAGCTGGCCCCGCACCACCGGGTCTCGGTGCGCGAGCTGGACGTCGACTGGATCGCCTTCTCCGGCCACAAGCTGTACGCCCCCTTCGGCGCCGGGGTGCTGGCCGGCCGCTCCGACTGGCTGGACGCGGCCGAGCCCTACCTGGCCGGCGGCGGCGCCACCCGCACGGTCGCCCGGGAGCACGACGGCTCGGTGGCGGTGCAGTGGCACGCCGGCCCCGCCCGCCACGAGGCCGGCTCGCCCAATGTGATCGGCGCCTACGCCATCGCCTCCGCCTGCCGGGCGCTGGGCGAGGCCGGCTTCGACGCGCTGGAGGCGCGCGAGCGTCAGCTGGTCGACCGGCTGACGGCGGGCCTCGCCGAGGTGCCCGAGGTCAAGGTGCTCAACCTGTTCGGCGAGGGCTCCGCCCGGGTGGGCGTGCTCTCCTTCGTCGTCCAGGGCTGGAACAGCTCGCACTTCTCGGCGGCGCTCTCCGCCGAGTACGGGATCGGCGTGCGGGACGGGCTGTTCTGCGCGCACCCGCTGCTGCGCACCCTGCTCGGCGACGAGGAGGCCGCGCCCTCCGAGTGCGGCGCGCCGGAGCCCTCGCTGCCGGGCGAGCGCAGCCTGAACGCGATCCGGGTCAGCTTCGGCGCCGGCACCCCGGACGAGCACGTCGACCGCTTCCTGACCGCCGTCCGCGCGCTGGTCACGGACGGTGCCGCCTGGAACTACCGCAACGAGGGCGGCCGTTGCGTCGCGGACACCCGCCGGGCGGGCTGACCGCGGGGCCGGCGGGGGATGCCGGAGAAGGAGGCCGCTACTCGTCCAGGCCGAGGGCGAAGGCGGCCTCCAGGTCGTGCTGGGAGTACGTCCGGAAGGCGATCTGGGTCTCGGTGTGCGCCACGCCCGGGACCTTGTTCAGCCGGCCCGGGATCACCTCGGCCAGGTCGTCGTGCCGCCGCACCCTGACCATCGCCACCAGGTCGTAGCCGCCGGTCACCGAGTAGACCTCGCTGACCCCCTCGATCGAGGCGATCGCCTCGGCGATCTCCGGGATGCGGTCCACGCTGGTCTTGATGAGGACGATGGCGGTGATCACTGTTCGGGCTCCTTTGTGAGGTGCCGCCAGCTTAGGCCCTGGGCACTGGCGAGGAGGAAGCCGACGGTGAAGCCGATGACGTGCACCAGGTAGGCGACGCCGGGCTCCGCCGAGCGCACCGACCACCACTGCAGCGAGAACCAGAGCCCGAGCACCAGCCAGGCCGGGAACCGCAGCGGCAGGAAGAGCAGCAGCGGCACCAGGGTGGTGACCCGGGAGCGGGGGTAGAGCCGCAGATAGGCGCCGAGCACCGCCGAGATCGCCCCCGAGGCGCCGATCAGCACCCGGGTCGCGTCCGGTGAGTGCGCCTCGGCGAGCGCGTAGCCGTACGCGGCCAGGCAGCCGGCGGCCAGGTAGAAGAGGAGGAAGCGGCCGCGGCCCAGCCGCGCCTCCACGCCGGCGCCGAAGACGTGCAGGAAGAGCAGGTTGCCCAGCAGGTGCAGCCAGCCGCCGTGCAGGAAGAGCGAGCTGAGCACCGAGAGGGCCGGCACCTTGCCCGGGGTGGGCGCGGCCGGGCAGCCGGGGGCCGGGTCGGGGACACCGGCCAGCTGTTCGGCCGTGAGCGGGTGCCCGGCCAGCAGTTCGGCGGGGACGGCGCCCCAGCGCCGCTCGTACCGCTGCTCGGCGCAGATCCGGTCCTGCCCGGTGCCGTACAGCGGATTGAGCCCGGCCGCCGGGCCGAGCAGGAAGACCGCCGTGTTGAGCACGATCAGGAGGAGGGTGACGGTCGGGGCCGGCCCCCTCGGGCGGCCGCCCCGCGCGCCGGTGAGGTCGAGGACCGGGGTCGCCATGCGGCCAAGCATTCCTCCGTCCGGCGGCTCCGGCACCGCGTTGTACGGCATGTGGCCCACCCGGCGGAGGCCGCGTACCGGTGGTCGGCGTTGTTGCCCCAGGCAATAGGCTTGGGGCGGGCATTCCCGCCTCCCGCCGACGCCGCCGGGGCTCCGGGGGGAGCGCCTGTGCCCACCCAGGGACCACCCGAGAGGACCTCCCATGACCGTCCCCGCCCTGACCGCAGAGACCCGCTGGCGCTGCACCCTGTGCGGCAACCTCACCCGCTTCGACGTGACCCGTTCGGCGCGGGTCGTCGAGTTCCTCCACTTCGACCTGGCGGGTGAGTCCAAGGTCGAGGAGACCGAGGTGCTCAGCGAGACGGTCGAGTCGGTGCGCTGCCGCTGGTGCAACGCGGTGGACCAGGTCGAGCTGGTCGCCCGTCCGGGCGCCGAGGCCGGCGAGGGCGGCGAGCAGGGCTGACGCCCGCCCGCCCGTGCGGTGCACGGAACGCGGCGCGTCCGCGCACCGCACGGGACAATGCGTACGGGACGTACGGAGCGTGAGGACGAGGGCGGCGGCCGAGGGCGCGCGCCCCGCAGGACAGGATCGGAGCCGAGGACGTGGTGGACGCAGCGAAGGAGCCCGCCGGGCCGCAGGGGCAGCCGCCCGCTGTGGACGCGCAGGCGCCGGACGCGGTCGAGGCCGTCCCGCCCGGTGACGGGTCCGGTGGGGCCGGTGGGGCCGACGCGGTCGGGGCGTCCGGCGGGGACGCGGACGCGGCCGGCGAGGAGCCCGCGGCAGCGCCGTTTGACCCGGAGCCGGCGGAGCAGCTGGAGCGCCCGCTGCCCGAGGGGGTGCGCCGCCGGGTGGTGGGCCTGGCCGCCGACGCGCTGGGCGGGCTGCCGCCGGCCGAGCTGCCCCAGTCGCTGCGCCAGTACGCCAAGTTCACCCCGGCCCGGCGGGCCAAGTACGCGGCCACCGCGCTGGCCGCCGCACTGGAGTCCGAGCCGGCCTTCCGCGTCCGGATAGCGGAGCGGCTGAGGCTGGGCCAGCCGGACCTCGTACGGGCGCTGGAGAGCGGCAGCGTGCCGGGCGCCGCCGATCCGATGGACGTGGCCGCGGCCGCCTACCTGGTGCGCTCGGCCGGCTGGAGCCGGCTGGTCGCCGAGGCGGGCGAGGAGGCCGAGCGGGCGGGCGCCGAGGGCGCCGCCGCGGAGGCGGCCCGTCAGGTGGAGAAGCTGCAGGCGGAGCTGGCCGAGGTGCGCTCGGCCGCACGGGCGGACCTGGACCGCCAGCGGGTGGAGTCCGAGGGTGTTCGCAAGGAGGCCGACTCGCTGCGCCGCAAGCTGCGTTCGCTGGAGAGCGACACCCGCAGGGCGCAGGCCGAGACCCGCAAGCTGGCCGCCGAGCTGGAGGCGCTGCGGACGCAGTCGGCGGCCGAGCGCGGCGCCGCCGAGAGCGAGGCCCGGCGGCTGAAGCACCGGATCTCCGAGCTGGAGGGCGCCGCCGAGCAGGGGCGGCGTTCGGCCCGCGAGGGGCGCAGCGTGGAGGACATGCGGCTGCGGCTGCTGCTGGACACCGTGCTCCAGTCGGCGCAGGGGCTGCAACGCGAGCTGGCGCTGCCGGTCTCCCAGATCCGTCCGGCGGACCTGGTGGAGGCGGTCGTGCCGGGTTCGGCCTCGCCGCACGACGTGGCCCGGCGGGCGCTCGCGGAGGACGATCCGGCGCTGCTGGACCAGTTGCTGGCGATCCCGCAGGTCCACCTGGTGGTGGACGGCTACAACGTGACCAAGACCGGCTACCCGACCCTGCCGCTGGAGCAGCAGCGGCTGCGGCTGCTGGGCGGTCTGGCGATGCTGGCGCAGCGTACGCAGGCGGAGGTCACCTGCGTGTTCGACGGCCAGGACCTGGACGTGCCGGTGATCATGGCGCCGCCGCGCGGGGTGCGGGTGCGGTTCAGCCGGACCGGGGAGACGGCGGACGAGCTGATCCGCCGGCTGGTGCGGGCGGAGCCGCAGGGCCGGCCGGTGGTGGTGGTCTCCACCGACCGGGAGGTCGCGGAGGGCGTGCGCAAGGCGGGTGCGCGCCCGGTGGCGTCGGTGCTGCTGCTGAACCGGCTGGCGCGTCCCTGAGGATCGGTTCGGACCGGAACGGTCCTTGCCGCGCCCGGGTCTGTCGATCCCGGTCGAAGTGCGTGGGGTGACGTCGGGTCAGCCGTCGCGTTGCCGATGTGTGAGGATCGCGTGAAGCCCGTGCCGGGGTGGGGTGCGCGGGTGCCGAGGGAGTGGCGGAAACCCGTGATCTTCACTAGGGTCTGGCGTCAAACCTATTTTCTGGATTCTCACCCGTACGGGTGAGTCCCACAGGAAGAAGGAGCCCGTCCTTGGCCTCCCACCGCCGTCCCAAGCAGCCGAGTCGCGCGCGGGTCACCGTGCTCACCGCTGCCGCAGCGACCGCGGTCGCCCTCTCCGCCCAGGTCAGCGCGCACGCCGCGCCGCCGAAGCCGTCCAAGGAGGACGTCAAGGCGCAGATCGACCAGCTGAACGAAGAGGCCGAGCAGGCGACCGAGAAGTACAACGGCGCCAAGGAGCGGGCCGACCAGCTGCGCAAGCAGGCGGACCAGCTGCAGGACCAGGTGGCCCGCGGCCAGGAGCAGATGACGCAGCTGCAGGCCGGGCTGGCCGAGGTCGCCGGGGAGCAGTACCGCTCCGGTGGCATCGACCCGTCGGTGCAGCTGATGCTCGCCTCCGACCCGTCCGGCTACCTGGACAAGGCCTCCAGCGTGCAGCAGGCCAGCACCAGCCAGGCCGAGGCGCTCAAGGGCCTGCTCGACCAGCAGCGCCGCCTGGACCAGCAGAAGACCGAGGCCGCGGCCGTCCTCGCCTCGCTGGACGCCACCACCAAGGACCTGAACCAGTCCAAGGCGGAGGTCAACAAGAAGCTCCGGGAGGCCCAGGACCTCCTGAACTCGCTGAGCGCCGCCGACCGCGCCGCGCTGCAGCAGGCCAAGGCCGCCGAGGACCGCGCCTCGCGCGACGCCGTCCGTGCCGACATGGGCGCGGCCAACCTGCCGCAGGCCGGCGGCTACGCCGGCGTGGCGGTCTCCAAGGCGCTGAGCAAGCAGGGCTCGCCGTACAAGTGGGGCGCCACCGGGCCGAGCACCTTCGACTGCTCGGGCCTGATGGTCTGGGCGTACGGGCAGGCGGGCGTCGGGCTTCCGCGCACCTCGCAGGCGCAGGGCAGCTACGGCACCGCCGTCCCGTCGCTGGCCGAGGCCCAGCCGGGCGACCTCATCATCTACCGCAGCGACCGCAGCCACGTCGCGATGTACATCGGCAACGGCATGGCGGTGCACGCCCCGCGCACCGGTGACGTCGTGAAGATCATGAAGGCCGACGGCAAGGCCGACGGCATGTCGATCAACACGATCCGCCGCATCTGACGCCTCCTCAGCGTCCCTGACACGCCCGGGACGCATGGGAACCCCTGTGTGATCCACGCCACCCTCCGAGCGGGGGTGGCGTGCTCATGCGTGGCATTCGGATGACAAATGATCAGCCCGGGGTAGGGGGGTGATCACGCATGGTCATATTCGTGCGAGCACTCGGCTGACATTCCGTCTTTTTTCTGACAAGGATTTGAACGGATCACGGATTCATTACTAGGGTCGTGCCTCGAACCACCGCACTGTCGATCACCCATCCCGGGTGGCGGCGGTGGTTACCGCCGAGTTCGCGAGGCAGCTGGGGTGGCACGCCACCCGACAGGGGACCCCTCAGGGGGGCTGCGCAGCGGAGCCGGGGAACCACACGTTCCTCCGGGGTGAATCGGCGCCAGGTCGGCCGGTGGAACGGTCGGTGAGGCGTCGTAGGGCATGCTTCCGGCCCGAACCCGTCAGCTCACCCGGTAGGCGGACGTAGGAAGAAGGAGTCCGCCTTCGTGGCGTCCCATCGTCGTCCCAAGCCCGCCGGCAAGGCCCGCGTCTCGATCCTCACCGCCGCCGCCGCTGCCGCCGTGGCCCTGTCCTCGCAGTCGGGCGCGCACGCCGACCCGACGCCGACCAAGGACCAGGTCAAGGAGCAGGTCGACCAGCTCCACCAGCAGGCCGAGGTCGCCAGCGAGAAGTACAACGCGTCCCAGGCCAAGCAGCAGGAGCTGCAGAAGCAGGTCGGCGAGATCCAGGACAAGGTGGCCCGCCAGCAGGAGCAGGTCACCGAGCTCCAGAGCGGCCTCGCCGAGATCGCCGGCGAGCAGTACCGCAACGGCGGCATCTCGCCGACCGTCCAGCTGATGCTCTCGACCAGCCCGGACAACTTCCTCAGCCAGGCCGACACCCTCAACCAGGCGGGCAGCTCGCAGTCCGGCGCCCTCAAGGAGCTCCAGGGCCAGCAGCGCAAGCTGGACCAGGACCGCAACGAGGCGCAGAGCAAGCTCAACGAGCTGGACGCGACCACCAAGCAGCTCAAGGCCGACAAGGACGAGGTCCAGTCCAAGCTGGCCAAGGCCCAGGAGCTGCTCAACTCCCTCACCGAGAAGGAGCGCCTGGAGCTCCAGCTGGCCGAGGAGAAGGCCGCCGCCGAGGCCAAGCAGAAGGCCGACGCCGCCAAGGCCGCCGCCAACGCCGCGGACCGCGCCTCCCGCGGCGGCGACCGCACCGACGTCAGTTCGCCGGTGACCAAGCCCGCCACGCCCACCACCACGCCCGCCCCCAACGGCTCACGCGCCGCCGCGGCGATCGCGGCCGCGGAGAGCAAGCTGGGCAAGCCGTACGTCTACGGCGCCACCGGCCCGGACTCCTTCGACTGCTCGGGCCTCACCGGCTGGGCGTACCGCCAGGCCGGCGTGTCGCTGCCGCGGACCTCGCAGCAGCAGGCCAACGCCGGCACCCGGCTCGGTTCCAACCTCGCCAACGCGCAGCCCGGCGACCTGATCATCTTCTACAGCGACAACCACCACGTGGGTATCTACGTGGGCGGCGGCCAGGTCATCCACGCGCCGAAGCCCGGTGCTCCGGTCCGGTACGAGGCGGCCTCGAACATGCCGATCTCGGTCATCGTGCGCGTCTGATCCCGCGTCGGCCTTCCGTCGGGCCCGGTCTCCCTGGGGGAGGCCGGGCCTGCGGCTTTTCCGGAACGCCGGACCGATGTCCGATTAGGAGTCAAATATTCGAGCTTGGAGGGGTTTGGACTCGCTCGTCCCGACTCGCTAACGTCTGCCACCGGACTCCCGCTTCCACGGCCGCCCGTTCGGGCGGCGGCGGGGCCCGGGCGCAGGATCGGAGCCGCAACCGCATGGCCGTGCACCGCCGACCCCATCTGCCAGCCGCGCCGTTGCTCGCCCGGGCGGCGGTGCTCACCGCGGCCGCCACGACCGCGCTCGGAGTGGTGACCGGCGGCAGCGCCCAGGCCACGCCGGGCGCGCCGGACGCGCCGCCGAACCGCAAGGACGTCAAGGCCCAGGTGGAGCAGCTGTACGACGAGGCCGAGCAGGCCTCCGAGCGCTTCAACGCGGCCCAGGAGCACCAGCAGCGGCTCCAGGCCGAGACCGGCGCGCTGCAGAGCCAGATCGCCCTCGGGCAGGAGGAGCTGGACCGGCTGCGCGGCGACCTCGCCGAGGTGGCCGGCGCCGAGTACCGCTCGGGCGGGCTGGCCCGTACCGCCCGGCTGATGCTCTCCGCCGACCCCGAGGGCTACCTCGCCCGGGCCCGCAGCCAGGGCCAGGCCGCCGAGCGGCAGAGCGAGACGCTGCACGAGCTGGTGGTGCGCCAGCGCCGGCTGGACCAGCGCCGGGCGGAGACCACCGGCAAGCTCGCCGACCTGGAGGACTCCCGCCGGGCCCTCGCCGAGACCAAGCAGCAGATCCAGCAGCGGCTGACCGCGGCGCAGAAGCTGCTCAACACCCTCCCCGCCGCCGAACGGGCCCGGCTGACCGCCCAGGACGCCCGGGAGGCCGAGCAGCGCGCCACCCGCGGCACCGACCGGCTGGACCTGGGCAGCGTGCCGCCCGCCTCGGAGCGCGGCGCGGCCGCGCTGGCCGCCGCGACCCGCATGATCGGCTCACCGTACGTGTACGGCTCCACCGGGCCCCGCGCGTTCGACTGCTCCGGTCTGATGTACTGGAGCTGGCGGCAGGCCGGAGTGACCCTGCCGCGCACCTCGCAGGCCCAGGCGTACGCCGGCCAGCGGGTCAGCCTCTCCGACGCGCGACCGGGAGACCTGGTGATCTTCTACCGGGACATGCACCACGTCGGCATGTACGCCGGCGGCGGGGTGATCGTGCACGCCCCGTACCCGGGCGCCAAGGTCCGCTACGAGAGCGTCAACGCGATGCCCGTGACCGGGGTGGTGCGGCTCTGAGCCGTACCGGAGCAGAACCGCCCGCCGGAGCCGGGGCGGCCCGTCGAGGGCTGTCCCGGCGCGGCGCGCTGCTGCTCGCGACCGGCGGGCTGGCCCAGCTCTCGCTGCCCCGGGTGCTGCCGCCCACGCCCGCCGCGGCCGCCGCCGGGGCCCGGGACGCGGACGCCGGGCCGGACCGCGCGCGGCTGGACGGGCTGCTGGCCGACCGGGCGCGGACCCTGCGGGCCGAGCTGGCCGACGTCCCGCTGGCCGGCCTCGGCTACCGCGACCCGGTGGCCGTCCCGGCCGGCGCACCCGGCCGCTGGTCGGTCACCGCCGAGCTGACCGCCGCGCTGGCCGGCTACGACGAGTACCCGGTGGTGTACCGGCGCCGGCTCGACCTGGCGGCGGAGGCGGACGGCTGGCGGCCGGGGCGCGAGGAGGGCGCGGGCGGCGCCGTACCGCTGTGGGACCTCGGGACGGTCCGGGCCACGCGCGGCGGGCACTGCCTGGTGCTGGGCCTGGCCGGGGGGCCGGACCCGGCGGAGCTGGCCGCCGTGGCGGACCGCGCGGTGCCGGCCGTCAACGCGCTCTGGGGCACCGGCTGGGCCGGCCGGCTGGTCCTCGAACTGCCCTCCACGGTGGAGCAGTTCGCCCGGCTGTTGGACGTCCCCCCGGCCGACTGGACGGAGATGGCCGCGGTCACCGTCGCCGCTCCCGGGGCACCCCGGCACGCGCCGGCGGACCGGGTGGTGGTCAACCCCGTCGCGTACGGGCGGCTCAGCGCCTTCGGCCGGCAGGTGGTGACCACCCATGAGGCGGTGCACGTGGCGACCCGGGCCGACACCCGGTCCTGGACGCCGCTCTGGCTCTCCGAGGGCGTCGCCGACTGGACGGCCTACCGGGACTCCGGGCGCACCGCGGCCCAGCTCGCCCCCGAGCTGGCCAAGGACGTCGCGGCCGGGCGGACGCCCGCCGCGCTGCCCGCCGACCGGGCGTTCGCCGCGGGTGCCGAGGGCATCGCCCAGGCGTACGAGCAGGCCTGGCTGGCCTGTGACCTGATCGCCCGGCGGTACGGGCCCGAGCGGCTGGTCGCCTGCTACCGGGCGGTGGGCGCGGCCGAGCCGGGCAGCGGCGGGCCGGAGCGGCAGCTGGACCAGGTGCTGCGGGCCGAGCTGGGCACCGGGCTCGTCGAGTTCACCCGGCTCTGGAGCGCGGAGACCGCCGCCCGGCTGGGCGGCGGCTGACGGCCGGGCGGCCGGCGGCGGGGGCTCAGCCGGGCGGCAGGGGGGGGCGGCAGCGGGCGGCGGCTCAGCGGTCGGCCGGGGTGGGCCGCTCGATGCCGTCCAGCAGGTCCTGCTCGTACGCGATCCCCGGGCGCACCGGGTACACCGCGGCCGGCTCGGGGCGGGCGGCCAGCACCACGGTGGGCGCCAGCGCCGCCGCCGGGCCCCGGGTGGAGCGCCACAGCCGGACGCAGGAGAGCACGGCGGCGGCCAGCAGCAGCAGGTTGCGGCCGGTCAGCGCGGACACCGCCCACGGCTCGCTCTCGACCACCTTGCTGAACAGCAGCGGGAACTCCACCAGGGTCAGCGGGGTGGCCAGCAGGATCAGCAGCGCCACCGGCCGCTGGCTGGTGCCGCGCACGGTCAGGCAGACCGCCGCCACGCCGACCAGCCACACCATGTACTGCGGGCTGATCACCCGGCTGGTGACGGTGAAGATCAGCAGCGCGGTCAGCGCGGCGTCGTACATGGTGGCGGCGCCCAGCCGGCGGGCGGTGAAGCGCCACAGCAGCAGCCAGGCGAAGCCGATCAGGGTCAGGGCCATCATCACCCGGGTGGTGAGGCTCACCCACGGGCCCAGCATCTCGACCGAGCCGTAGTTCATCATGACCTTGCCGTCCCAGGCCCCGGCCATCCGGGCGAAGTGCAGCGGCAGCGCGCCGACCGACTCGACCTCGATGCCGCGGTCCTTCTGGAAGGTCAGGAACTCGAACGCGCCGTTCATGCCCGCGGCCAGCAGGAAGCCCACCGAGGCGGCGGTGGCCGCCGCGGACGTCCAGGAGCGGCGGGTGCGCCGGCCGGCGGGGGTGCCGATCAGGGCGAGCAGCGGCCAGATCTTGATGATGCCGCCGATGCCCAGCAGCAGGCCGCCGATCGCCGGGCGGCGGATCAGCGCGAGCAGGCCGGCCACCGCGATCGCGGTCACGATGATGTCGTACCGGTTGTAGATCATCGGTCCGAGCAGCGGGACGCCCGCCACCCACATCCACGCCCCGGTCAGCGCCCGGCCCCGGCGGACCCCGGCGCGGACCAGCAGGCCCATCGCGAGGGCGTCGCAGACCCCGCAGATCACCCAGAAGGAGACCAGGTACGACCAGGGCAGCAGCCCCGGCAGCATGATCACCGTGGCGGCGCCCGGCGGGTACTGCCAGGTGACGTCGTCCAGCGGGAAGGTGCCGGTCTGCAGGACCTTGTACCAGCCGTGGTAGATCACGCCGACGTCGGCGGTGATGTCGCCGCCGGGCATCCGCAGCACGTTGGTCGTCAGCAGCAACAGCAGGGTCCGGGTGGCCAGCCAGCCGACGCCGAGCGCGCACAGCGCGCCGACCCGGCTCGCGGGGCGCCCGGCCGGTGTCGCGCCGGAACCGTCGGCGCCGTCGGAAGTACCGGTCTCGGTGGCCGGGGCCAACTCCACTGCGCTCCCTCGTTCGTCTCGGACGTCCCATCGGAGGCGTCACGCGACGCATCCCCCTGCCACGGGCCGGGGGGAGGACCCCCCGGGCAACCACGTGCCGGCCCCCACCGGTACCGGTGCCCAGGTTCTAGGACAGACCCGGGAGTGGAACGGTTGCCGTGCGTGGTTCCGTTCCCGACGGGCCATGGTGTTGACCTATCGTACGGATCACCCAGCGGTACACCGAGCACCCCCCGACCGAGCGAGCCGTGGCCTGATGCACAAGACCTTGATCGTCACCAATGACTTCCCGCCGAGGCCCGGTGGTATCCAGGCCTTCGTCCACAACATGGCGGTGCGTCAGCCCCCCGGGAGCATCGTGGTGTACGCCTCCACCTGGCGTGACGGGAGCGAGGTGGCCCGCTTCGACGCCGAGCAGCCGTTCCCGGTGATCCGTGACCGGACGAAGGTGATGGTTCCCACACCGCGGGTCACCCGCCGGGCCGCCGAGATCCTGCGGGCCGAGAAGTGCGACTCGGTCTGGTTCGGCGCCGCCGCGCCGCTCGGGCTGATGGCCCCCGCGCTGCGCCGGGCCGGGGCCGGCAGGCTGCTGGGCATGACCCACGGCCACGAGGCCGCCTGGGCCCAGCTGCCGGTCGCCCGGCAACTGCTGCGCCGGATCGGGGCCGGCACCGACACCCTGACGTACCTGGGCGAGTACACCCGCTCCCGGATCGCCGACGCGGTCGGCCCGGAGGCCGCCGCGCGGATGGTCCAGCTGCCGCCGGGGGTGGACGAGAGCACCTTCCACCCCGATTCGGGCGGCGCCGAGCTGCGCCGCCGCCTGGGCCTGGCGGACCGCCCGGTGGTGGTCTGCGTCTCGCGCCTGGTGCCCCGCAAGGGCCAGGACACCCTGATCGAGGCGATGCCGCAGATCCTCGCCGACGTGCCGGACGCCGTCCTGCTGATCGTCGGCGGCGGCCCGTACCGGGCGGACCTGGAGAAGCTGGCCGAGGCCCGCGGCGTCCGGGGCTCGGTGCGCTTCACCGGCTCGGTGCCGTGGGAGGAGCTGCCCGCGCACTACGGCGCCGGCGACGTGTTCGCGATGCCCTGCCGCACCCGCCGGGGCGGCCTGGACGTGGAGGGCCTGGGCATCGTCTACCTGGAGGCCTCGGCGACCGGTCTGCCGGTGGTGGCGGGCGACTCCGGCGGGGCGCCGGACGCGGTGCTGGAGGGGGAGACCGGCTACGTGGTGCCCGGCGGCTCGGCGCAGGCCGCGGCCGAACGGATCGTGCGGCTGCTGAACGACGAGGAGCTGCGCCGGCGGATGGGCGAGGCCGGACGGCGCTGGGTGGACCGCTCCTGGCGCTGGGACCTGCTGGCCGGGCGGCTCACCTCGCTGCTGGCGGGCTGACGCCGTACGGCACGAGGAAGGGCCCCGCCGGGTGGCGAGGGCCCTTTCTCGTGCGGCGGCGGGTCAGCGCTGGTAGAGCGCCTCGACGTCGGCCGCGAAGTCCTTGAGCACCACGGTGCGCTTGAGCTTCAGCGAGGGCGTCAGATGGCCGCTCTCCTCGGAGAAGACGGTGTCCAGGACACGGAACTTCTTGACCGCCTCGGCGCTGGAGACCGCGGCGTTGCCGTCGTCCACGGCGGCCTGGACGGCGGCCAGCAGGTCCGGGTCCTCGCGCAGCTCGGCCAGCGTGGCGGTGGCCGGCTTGCCGCTCAGCTCCTTCCACTTGGGGAAGAAGTCCTCGTCCACGGTGACCAGGCAGGCGATGAACGGCCGGCGGTCGCCGACCACCATGACCTCGCCGATCAGCGCGTGCGCCCGGATGCGGTCCTCGATCACGGCCGGGGCGACGTTCTTGCCGCCGGCGGTGACGATGATCTCCTTCTTGCGGCCGGTGATGGTCAGGTAGCCCTCGGAGTCCAGGGTGCCGATGTCCCCGGTGGCGAACCAGCCGTCGCTGAGCGCCTCGGCGGTGGCCTTCGGGTTGTTCCAGTAGCCCGTGAAGACCTGCGGGCCCTTCAGCAGCACCTCGCCGTCCTCGGCGATCCGCACCGCGGAGCCGGGCAGCGGCTGGCCGACCGTACCGATCTTCGGCCTGTCGTGCGGGTTGAAGGCGGTGGCCGCGCAGGTCTCGGTCAGGCCGTAGCCCTCCAGCACGGTGAAGCCGATGCCCCGGTAGAAGTGGCCGAGGCGCTCGCCCAGCGGGGCGCCGCCGGAGATCGCGTGGGTGGTCCGCCCGCCGAGCGCGGCGCGCAGCTTGGCGTACACCAGCTTGTCGAAGACCGCGTGCTTGATCCGCAGGCCGAGCCCGGCGCCGCCCTGGTCCAGCGCCCGGCTGTAGGCGATGGCGGTCTCGGCGGCCTTGTCGAAGATCTTGCCCTTGCCGTCGGCCTGGGCCTTGGCGCGGGCGGTGTTGTACACCTTCTCGAAGACTCTCGGCACGCCCAGGATCAGGGTCGGCCGGAAGGACGCCAGCTCGGCGGTGACGTCCTTGATGTCCGAGACGTGGCCCAGCTTGATCGGCGCGATCGCGGCGGCGATCTCGGCGATCCGGCCGAGCACGTGTGCCAGCGGCAGGAACAGCAGGACCGAGGCCTCGCCGGTGCGGAACAACGGCTCCAGGCGGGCCGTCACATTGCCCAGCTCGGCCAGGAAGTTGCCGTGCGTCAGCTGACAGCCCTTCGGGCGGCCGGTGGTGCCCGAGGTGTAGACGATGGTGGCGATGGTGTCGGCGACCGGGATCGAGCGGCGCTCGGTGACGGTGGTGTCGGCGACCTTCAGGCCGGCCTCGGCCAGGGCCGCGATCCCGCCGCGCTCGATCTGCCAGGTGTGCCGCAGCTCCGGCAGCCGCTCGCGCACCTCGGCGACCACGGCCGCGTGCCGGTCGGTCTCGGTCACCACGGCGACCGCCCCGGAGTCGCCGAGGATCCACTCGACCTGCTCGGGCGAGGAGGTCTCGTACACCGGCACGGTGATGGCGCCGGCCGACCAGATCGCGAAGTCCAGCAGCGTCCACTCGTACCGGGTGCGGGACATGACGCCCACCCGGTCGCCGGGCCGCACGCCCGCGGCGATCAGGCCCTTGGCGGCGGCGTGCACCTCGACCAGGAACTGCGCGGCGGTCAGGTCCTCCCAGCGGCCGTCCACCTTGCGGCTCAGCACCACGACATCCGGGTGGCGCTCCGCGTTCTGGTGCACCAGGTCGGAGAGGTTACCGCCGCTCGGTACCTGGTAGAGGGCCGGAAGGCTGAAGTCGAGCAAGACTGCTCCTCGTTCGCGACGCTGCGGGACGGCAGGACGTTACTGCCCGGTAGGCGGATTCGACCAGTGGGGTCGGCTCCGGTGTTCGACTTGTCACACCGCCACCGGTCCCGACCGGGCGGTGACCGGGCCGTTCGAGTGGCACCCTACGGCAGACCCGCGGTGACCGGCCGGTAGCCCGCTGCACCGGTGACGGTCCGTGGGCGGAGCGCAGCGGCGGAGGCGATAGCCTGGGCCGGCGCAACCGGCCGAGCCCGTTCGGCGGGGCGGGCGGGACCAGAGGGACGACGCGGAGGGCCATTCCATGGCGGAGCACACCAGGTCGAGCATCACCATCGACGCGACCCCGGCCGAGGTCATGGCCGTGATCGCCGACTTCGCCGCCTACCCGGCCTGGACCGGCGAGGTCAAGGAGGTCGAGGTGCTGGAGAGCGCGGACGACGGCCGCGCCGCCCAGGTGCGCCTGCTCCTCGACGCCGGCGCCATCCGCGACGAGCACGTCCTCGCCTACACCTGGGACGGCGACCGCGAGGTCAGCTGGACCCTGGTCCGCAGCCAGATGCTCCGCTCCCTGGACGGCTCGTACACCCTCGCCGCGCGCCCCAAGGGCGGCACCGAGGTCACCTACCAGCTCGCCGTGGACGTCAAGATCCCGATGCTCGGCATGATCAAGCGCAAGGCCGAGAAGGTCATCATCGACCGCGCCCTGGCCGGGCTGAAGAAGCGCGTCGAGGGCTGACGGGGGAGGACGGGCGATGACGGCCGAGCGCACCATCCTGGTCAGCGGCGACGGCGCGGCACCCGCGGTCGCCGTCGCGACCGCGCTGCACGCCGCCGCGCACGGCCACCGCACCTTCCTGCTGGCCGCCGACGACCCGCACCGCGCGGTCGACGCCCTCCTCGGCGCCCGGCTGGGCACCGAGCCCGCCGAGTACGCCCCCGGGCTCACCGCGGCCCGCATCGACGAGCAGGACGCGTTCCGCGACGCCTTCGGCGAGATCGGCGGCCGGCTGCGGCCCGCCTTCGACCTGCTCGGCGCCGACCCGCTGGAGCCCGAGGAGCTGACCGCCCTCCCCGGCGCCTCCCGGCTCGCCCTGCTGCGCCTGCTGCCGAGGATCGACGCCGACGTCCTGGTGGTCGCCGCGCCGCCGCCCGCCGGGCTGATCGCCACCCTCGCCCTGCCCGAGCAGCTGCGGCGCTACCTCGACCGGCTCGTCCCCGAGCAGCGCCAGGCCGCCCGCGCGCTGCGCCCGCTGCTGGCCGGGCTCGCCGGGGTGCCGATGCCCGCCGACTGGCTGTACGAGGCCCGGGCCAAGGCCTCCGTCCTGCTCGACAGGGCCTGCGCCGCGCTCACCGCCCCCGGCACCTCGGTGCGCCTGGTCGTCGGCGTCGACGGCGACCCGCTGCCCGAGCTGCGCCGGGCCCGCGCCGCGCTCGGCCTGTTCGGCCACCGCGAGGACTCGCTGATCGTGCACGGCACGCTGCCGGACGGGGCCGCCGGCTCCGCGGACCCGTGGCTCGCCGCGCTGGCCGACGACCGCCGCAGGGCGCTGGAGGCGATCACGGCCGACAGTGACGTCCCGGTGTACGGCTACGACCTCACCGCCCGTACGCCGCGGGAGATCGCCCGCGCCCTCTACGGCGAGCACCCCGCGCCGGGCGCCCGCCCGCGCGCCGCCACCTCCTGGCCGGTCGCCGACCGGCTCGCGGAGGAGGGGCTGCTGCTGTGGCGCTTCCACCTGCCCGGCGGCGACCGGGCCGACCTCGACCTGGTCCGGCGCGGCGACGAGCTGGTCATCGGGCTCGGCGCCCACCGGCGGATACTCCCGCTGCCCTCGGCGCTGCGCCGCTGCGTGGTCACCGGGGCCGGCCTGGAGGACGACGTCCTCACCGTGCGCTTCACGCCCGACCCGGCGCTCTGGCCCCGGGGCTGAGGCCTCCGAACGGGGTGGGCGCCCTCGTCGGCCCACCGGGTGAAACCGGGGCGTTCCGGTAGCGTCGGAAGGGTGGCCGCAGTCGCGGCCGAGCCCGCCGGAGCCCGAGGAGACACCCCCCGATGACCACCACCGACGACCGTACCGAAGGCCGCGCGGACGGTTTCGCCGAGGACGGCGGGTCCGACCGCGCCGGTTCTGCCGGGCAGGGTCCCGGTCCCGGCCCCTCCGGCCCGAACCCCTTCGGCCCGGAGCTGGGCCCGCTGGTGGACGAGGTGCGCCGCTTCGCCACCACCGTCGGGCAGAAGGCCCAGGAGGCGAGCGCCGAGACCCTGATCTCGCTGGCCGGCCTCACCGACCGGCTGCGCGAGCGCCGGCCCGAGGTGTACGGCCACCTGCTGGCCGCCGGCGGGGAACTGGTCGCCGCCTACCGCGCCGCCGTCGCCGGCCACGAGCGCCGCTGGACCGCCGGTGAGACCCGGCCCTCCGAGCACATCGATCTGGACGGGGATCCGTCCGGCGCCGCCGCCGGCCCCGCGGGCGCGGGGACGGATACGAACGAGGGAGTGACGGCGGACCTCGGAAAGGATGTGAACGCGGATCTGGACAGGGGTAGCGCTCAGGACTGAAATGTCTGTACGACTATTGAATGGATGCGGCCCGGTTGCCGTGCGATTGTCTTCGGATAATGTATGCGGCGTTGTGCACGGGGAGCAGGGCCGGACGGTGTCCTTCCGTCCGGCTGTCCAGCGGGAACGAGTGAATAGCTGAGGCTCACATGGCTCTGACCATCGGCGTCGACGTCGGCGGCACCAAGATCGCGGCTGGCGTGGTCGACGAGACGGGCGAGATCCTGGCCCGTACGCGGGTCCCCACCCCGGCCGACCCCCAGTGGGCCGTCGACGCCATCGCGCAGGCCGTCCGCGAGCTCAAGGAGGAGTTCCCCGGCGTCGTGGCGGCCGGCGTCGGCGCCCCCGGCTTCGTCGACCGCGACCGCTCCACGGTGATCTTCGCCCCCAACATCGACTGGGAGGACGAACCGCTGCGGACCCGGATCGAGGAGCTCACCGGCCTCGACACGGTCGTCGAGAACGACGCCAACTGCGCCGCCTGGGCGGAGTTCCGCTTCGGTGCGGCCGCCGAGTACCAGGACATGGTCCTGATCACCGTCGGCACCGGCATCGGCGGCGGCATCGTGCTGGACGGCCGGCTGCACCGCGGCCGCTTCGGCGTGGCCGGCGAGATCGGCCACCTCAACATGGTCCCCGACGGCCTGGCCTGCGGATGCGGCGGCAAGGGCTGCTGGGAGCAGTACGGCTCCGGCCGGTCGCTGCGCCGCTACGGGCGGGAGAAGGCCGCCGCCGACCCGATCGCCGGCAAGCGGATGCTCGACCTCAACGACGGCGTCGCCGAGACCATCCGGGGCATCCACATCACCCAGGCGGCGGAGGAGGGCGACCAGCTCGCCCTGGACTGCTACGACGAGCTGGCCGACTGGCTGGGCCGGGGCATGGCCGACCTCGCCGCGCTGTTCGACCCGGGCGTCTTCGTGCTCGGCGGCGGCGTCTCCGACTCCGGTTCGCTGCTGCTCGACCCGGTCGCCAAGTCCTTCGGCCACTACCTGACCGGTGGCGTCCACCGCCCCCGCGCCGAGGTCGTGCTCGCCTCGATGGGCTCCGCCGCGGGCATCGTCGGCGCCGCCGACCTGGCCCGTACGGTCTGACCGGGCGGTGGATCCGCGCGACGGCGCGGCGGGAGCCCCCGGGCTCCCGCCGCGCCGTCGCCGTCCGGCCCGCCCGCGGCCGTAGGGTCGTCGTCACCGGAGCGGCGGCCGCACGGCCGTAGGCTCGTCCCGACCCGCAGCGGTGGCCGTCGGCGTTCCCGTACGGCGGCCGGCCCGGGACGGGGACCGACAGGGGAGGACGATGAGCACCGAACCGCCCGAGCGGCCTGAGCTGCCCGAGCCGCTTGAGCTGCCCGAGCTGCCGCGCTCCGGGAGGGGGCCGGACGGCTCCGAACGGGTGCGGCTGCTCAGCTACAACATCCGCTCGCTGCGCGACGACCGGCACGCGCTGGCCCGGGTGATCCGCGCCTGCGCGCCGGACCTGCTCTGCGTCCAGGAGTCGCCGCGCTACTGGCGGCCCGAGGGCCAGGCGGCCTGGCTGGCGCGGAGCACCGGCACCGTGGTGCTGGCCGGCGGCGGGCGGACCGCCGCCGGGCCGCTGCTGCTCGGCCGCCCGGGGGTGCGGGTGCTCGCCGTCCGGGACCGCCTGCTGCCCAAGACCCGGGGCCTGCACGCCCGGGGCTTCGCCTCCGCGCTGGTACGGGTCGGCGGCTCGGTGCCGTTCTCGGTGACCAGCTGCCACCTCGGCCTGGACGCCGGGGAGCGGTACGGCCAGTTCGGGCTGCTGCTCGACCAGGTGGGGGAGCGGGAGCCCGGCGTGGTGGCCGGCGACCTCAACGAGCATCCGGACGGGCCGGGTTGGCGACTGCTGACCGGCCGGCTGACCGACGCCCACCTCGCCGCGCCCTGGGGCGGCACCTTCACCTCGGTGCCGGAGAACCCGTACCAGCGGATCGACGGGGTGTTCACCACCCCCGGCGTCCGGGTGCTGGCCTGCGGGGTGCCGCAGGGCCTGCCGGGGGTGGCCGACGCCGACCTGCTGGCCGCCACCGACCACCTGCCGGTGCTGGCCGTGCTGGAGGTCCCCCCGGCGGCCTAGACGACCGCGCCGCCGTGCGGGTCCTCCGGCTCGTCCTCGTCGCGGTCCTTCAGCCGGGACACCAGGGTGACGAAGCCGCCGAGGAAGGCCGTGACGCCCACCCAGGCCGGCCAGCCGGAGACCTCGCGCCAGACCACGGCGTCGAACAGCAGCAGCGCCGGGCCGCCGAGCACGGCGAGCCAGGCGAACTTGGCGGTGGTGTCGGCGGGCGGCAGCGGCGGCGGCTCCGGTGGGACGAAGTGGCCCTCGTCGGTCTCCTCGGCCAGCTCGAAGTCACGCGGACCGGAGCCGGCGGCGGGCATCACCGGCCGGGTGGAGCGCGGCCGGGGCTTGGGCGCCAGGTCCGAGAGGTCGGCGAGGTCGGTGCCGTCGCCCGGCTCGGCCGGGTCGCGCCGGCGGTCGGTGCCGTCCTTGAAACCGCCCTTGAGCTCGCCCCTGGCCCGGAGGTCCTCGATCTCGGGCCAGTCGGGGTTGTTGAGGTCGACCGGGTCGTCGAACTGGGCGACCAGCGCGGCGAAGATCTCGTCCTGTTCGGCCTGGCTGCGCTCGGGCGTACGGCGCACCCGGGCCGCGTCCTTCGCCGGTGCCGCGGCCGGGGAGGCCGCGCCGTCCTTCACCGCGCCGTCCTTCACCGGGTCACCCTTCGGGGCGGCCTCCTGCACGGAGCCGTCCTTCGCGGGGACGTCCTTCACCGAGCCGTCCTTCGCGGGGGCGTCCGGCGGGGAGGTGTCCTTGGTGGTGCCGTCCTCGCGGGGGGCCTCGTCCTCGCCGCCCGCCGTGCTGCTCTCGTGCACTTCCGGCCCTTCAGCCTTGGTGATCGTCGGATTCGACCCGGGTGACGCCCGCCGCGTGCGCGGGAGCCAGCCGTCGGAAGAAGTCCAGGCCGGCCGCGAATATTTCCGGCGCGTCGTGGTCCAGCGTCGCGACGTGGTAGCTGCGTTGGCACAGCCGCTCCGTCACATCGGTCGAGGATATCCGGGCGAGCACCAGCTCGGAGTTGGCCGGGGAGACCACGTGGTCCTGCGGGCTGCGCAGCAGCAGCACCGGCTGGGTGACCTGGGGGAGCCGTCGCCGGACGTCCGCCCACAGCCGGGTCAGCGACCAGGCGGCGTGCAGCGGGGTCCGGTCGTAGCCGAGCTCCGCGGCGCCCGGCTTGGCGATGTCGTCGGCGATCCCGGGCAGGCTCGGCACCAGGTGGCGCAGCACCGGCAGGAGCACACTCGCGGGGTTGTCGGAGCGCACCGACGGATTGACCAGCACCAGCCCGGCGACGGCCTCCCCGTGCAGCGCGGCCAGCCGCAGGGCCAGTGCGCCGCCCATCGACAGGCCGCAGACGAAGACCCGCTCGCACTCGGCGGTGAGCGCCAGCAGTTCCCGCTCGACCTCGGCGTACCAGTCCTCCCAGCGGGTGAGCTGCATGTCCTGCCAGTTGGTGCCGTGCCCGGGCAGCAGCGGCAGCGAGACGGTGTACCCGGCCTCGGCCAGCCGGTCGGCCCACGGGCGCAGCGACTGCGGCGAGCCGGTGAAGCCGTGGCAGAGCAGGACGCCCACCGGTCCGCCGCGGTGGCGGAACGGTTCGGCACCGGGCAGCGGCGGCATGGCGGGCTCCTCCAGGGGCGGCGGTGCGGGAACGGCGGCGGCGCTGGAACGGCGGTGCGGGGCCCGGGCGCTGCCGGAATCCGGGCGGTGCCGGAACTCCGGGCGGCGGCGCCGGAACCGGGACGGGACGCCCGGCGTCGTCCGCCGTGGAGCCGTACCGGAGCCGCATCGTCCCACGGGCGCGCCCGCCCGTACACCCCGCCGGGGCGGGGCGGCGCACGCGGGGTGCCCGCGGGGCATTAGGATCGTCCGGTCCGCATAACAGGAGGCCCGGGTTGTTCTACCGACTGATGAAGATGATCGTCGCGCCACTGCTTCGGATCTTCTTCCGGCCGTGGATCGAGGGTGCTGAGAACATCCCCGAGGAGGGCGCCGCGATCATCGCGAGCAATCACCTCTCCTTCTCGGACTCCTTCTTCTTCCCCGCGCTGATCAAGCGCCGGGTGACCTTCATCGCGAAGGCGGAGTACTTCAACTCCCCGGGCCTGAAGGGCAAGCTCACCGCCGCCTTCTTCAAGGGCGTCGGCCAGCTGCCGGTGGACCGTTCGGGCGTGCGCGGCGCCGGCGAGGCCGCGATCCGCAGCGCCATCGCGGTGCTGGAGCGCGGTGAGCTGTTCGGCGTGTACCCGGAGGGCACCCGTTCGCCCGACGGCAAGCTGTACCGCGGCAAGGTCGGCGGCCTGGCGCGCGTCGCGCTGGCCACCGGCGCCCCGGTGATCCCGGTCGCGATGATCGACACCGAGAAGGTGCAGCCGCCCGGCCAGGTGGTCCCCAACTTCGGCATCCGCCCGGGCATCCGGATCGGCCGCCCGCTGGACTTCTCGCGCTACCACGGCATGGAGAACGACCGCTTCATCCTCCGTTCGGTGACGGACGAGGTGATGTACGAGATCATGCGGCTCTCCGGCCAGGAGTACGTGGACATCTACGCGACCGCCGCCAAGCGCCAGATCTCCGAGGACAAGAAGCGCGCCGACGCCGAGCGCAAGGCGGCCCAGAAGGCCGAGCAGGCCGCGCTGAAGGCCGAGAAGGCCGAGGCGGAGAAGGCCCTGAAGGCCGAGCAGGCCGCACAGGAGCAGGCCGAGCAGGGCAAGCAGGACGGGACCAAGGACTGACCGCTCGCCCGGGGAGGGGCCACATGACGGACGGCAGCACGACCGGGGCGTCCGGCGGGGGCGCGCCCGGCCCGGGCGGGGTCGGCGGGAGCCTGGCGGCGGCCGGCATGTCCGTGGAGCTGCCGCTGTGGCGCGCGATCACGTACTTCCGGATCCTGGCGCTCGGCTACGCGCTGCTGCGCTACGTCAACTCCTACCTGGAGTTCGAGCACCCGGTCGCGGGCTGGATCTTCCTCGGGGCGCTGACCCTGTGGACGCTGGCCAGCACCCGCGCCTTCTCCGGTCCGCAGCGCTGCACCTGGTACGTGCTGGGCACCGATCTCACGCTGGCCGTCACCGGCATCGTGATGAGCGGCATGGTCGACTCGGCGTCCCGGATCAGCCACGGCGCGCCCACCCTGCCGACCATCTGGGCGGCCGGCACCGTGCTCGGCTTCGCCGGCAAGGGCGGCTGGCGCTGGGCGGCGGCGTCCGGCTCGGTGATCGGGGTGGCCAACATCCTCGGCCACGGCGGCGCCACGGGCGACAACATCCACAACATCGTGCTGCTGATGGTGGCGGGCTGCGCGATCGGCTACGTGATCGAGCTGGCCCGGGCCAGTGAGGCGACGCTGACCCGGGCGCTCCAGGTCGAGGCGGCCACCCGGGAGCGCGAGCGGCTCTCCCGGGACATCCACGACGGGGTGCTCCAGGTGCTGGCGCTGGTCCAGCGGCGCGGTGGCGAGCCGGGCGCGGACTTCGCGGAGCTCGGCCGGCTGGCGGGGGAACAGGAGCGCGCGCTGCGCGCCCTGATGAGCGGTGGTCCGCTGCCCGCCCGGTGCGAGCCGCTGGAGCCGCAGGACCTGCGCACCCTGCTCGGCCCGTACGCGGGGGAGCGGATCACGCTCTCCGCCCCCGGCACCCCGGTGCTGCTGCCGGCCGGGGCCGCCACCGAGCTGGCCGCCGCGGTCGGGGCGGCGGTGGACAACGTCCGCCGGCACGCCGGGGCCGGGGCCCGCGCCTGGATCCTGCTGGAGGACGAGCCGGAGGCCGTCACGGTCAGCATCCGCGACGACGGCCCGGGCTTCGCCCCCGGCCGGCTCGGCGAGGCGGAGCAGGCCGGCCGGCTGGGCGTCTCGCAGTCGATCCGCGGCCGGCTGCTGGACCTCGGCGGCACGGCCGAGCTGTACTCGTCGCCCGGGGAGGGCGTCGAGGTCGAACTGCGCGTCCCCAGGGCGCGTTCCGAGGAGGGGAAGCGATGAGCGAGCGGCCGGTGCGGGTGATGGTGGTGGACGACCACCCGATGTGGCGCGACGCCGTCTCCCGGGACCTCGCCGAGGCGGGCCTGGACGTGGTGGCCACCGCCGGGGACGGCGAGGAGGCGGTGCGCCGGGCCCGCGCCTGCGGGCCGCAGGTGATGGTGCTCGACCTCAACCTGCCGGGCCTGTCCGGCGCCGAGGTCTGCCGTCAGGTGGTCGGCGAGGACCCGTCGGTCCGCGTGCTGGTGCTCTCGGCGAGCGGCGAGCACGCGGACGTGCTGGAGGCCGTGAAGTCCGGCGCGACCGGCTACCTGGTCAAGTCGGCCGGCCGGGACGAGCTGCTGGAGGCGGTGCGCCGCACGGCGGTCGGCGACGCGGTCTTCACCCCGGGGCTGGCCGGTCTGGTGCTCGGCGAGTTCCGCCGGCTGGCGGCCGAGCCGCCGACCCCGGCCGCGCCGGCCGCCCCGCAGCTGACGGCCCGGGAGACCGAGGTCCTGCGGCTGGTCGCCAAGGGCCTGTCGTACAAGCAGATCGCCGACCGGCTGGTGCTCTCCCACCGCACGGTGCAGAACCACGTCCAGAACACCCTCGGCAAGCTGCAACTGCACAACCGGGTCGAGCTGGTCCGGTACGCCATCGAGCAGGGCCTGGACGACGAGATCTGAGCGGGCGGGGTCCGGGCGGGCGTGCCCCGGTGGACACGCCCGCCCGGGTCCGTCAGTCCCGGACCGCCGCCGCCGTGCGCAGCAGCCCGGCGACGATGTCCACGCCCTCGCGGGTCAGCACCGACTCGGGGTGGAACTGCAGGCCGGCGAAGCCCGGGCCGCGCAGCGCGTGGACGTCGCCGGTGGCCGGGTCACGGGAGACCTCGACGCCGTCGGCGGCCAGCCGCTCGGCGTCCGCGTCACCGCAGCGGGCGGTGAAGGTGTTGTAGAAGCCGACCGTGCGCTTGTCGCCGAACAGGTTCACGCTCTCCTGGGCGCCCTGGTACGGGACGGCCTTGCGGGCCAGCGGCAGGCCGAGCTCGGCGCAGAGCAGCTGGTGGCTGAGGCAGACCGCGAGCAGCGGGGCGGTGCGGGTACCGGCCCGGGTGGCGGCGAGCGCGTCCGCGACGATCGGGCGCAGCAGGGACATCTTGGGGTCGTCGGCGGCCGCGGGATCGCCGGGGCCGGGGCCGAGGACCAGCGGCCCGCGGTGGGCGGCGGCCCGCTCGCGAAGCCCCGGCTCGTCGTGGCGGAGCACGGTGACCCGGTGGCCGAGCGAGCCGAGCAGATGGGCCAGCATGGCCGTGAAGGTGTCCTCGCCGTCGATCACCAGGGTGTCGAACTCCTGGGGGCCGGCGACGGGTTGCTGCATCCGCAGCCAGAACGGGGCGAGGTCGGCGCGGCGTGAGTCGAGCGCGGCCTGGACCCGGTGGTTCTCCGCCAGCCGTGGGCCGGTCGGGTGCGGGAGTCTGGCCGGCGCCGGGCGGGCGCCGATCGCGGTGAGCACGCCGGCGGCCTTGGCGTGGGTCTCGGCGACCTCGGAGTACGGGTCGGAGTGGCGCACCAGCGTGGCGCCGACCCGGACGACGAGCCGGCCGGTGGCGGGCTCGATGTCGGCGGTGCGGATGCAGATGGGGGAGTCGAGCAGCTGGCCGCCGCTGGCGGAGCGGCCGATCAGGGCGAGCGCGCCGGAGTAGTAGCCGCGTCCGGCCCGTTCGTAGCGCCGGATCACCCGGGTGGCGTTCTGGACCGGGCTGCCGGTGACGGTGGCGGCGAACATCGTCTCCTTGAGCACCTCGCGCACATCCAGCGAGGTGCGCCCGCGCAGCTCGTACTCGGTGTGGGCGAGGTGGGCCATCTCCTTGAGGCGCGGGCCGAGCACCTGGCCGCCGAGGTCGCCGACGGTGCACATCATCTTGAGCTCCTCGTCGACCACCATGGTGAGCTCCTCCAGCTCCTTGGGGTCGCGCAGGAAGGCGAGCAGCGAGTCGAGGTCGGCGCCGCCGGCCGGATAGCGGTAGGTGCCGGAGATCGGGTTCATCACCACGGTGCCGCCGCTCTGGCGTACGTGTACCTCCGGCGAGGCCCCGACCAGGACGCGCTCGCCGGTGTGGACCAGGAAGGTCCAGTACGCGCCGCGCTCCTGCTCCAGCAACCGGCGGAAGAGCGCCAGGGCGAGCTCCGGGCCGAAGTCCTCCAGGGTGGCGGAGAAGTCCCGGCGGATCACGAAGTTGGCGCCCTCGCCGCGCCCGATCTCGTCCTCGATCACCCGGCGGACGATCCCGGCGTACTCCTCGTCGTCGATGTCGAAGCCGCCGTCGGTCAGGCGGACGGGCCGGGACGGCAGGGCGGCGGTGACCTCGGCCAGCGGCAGCGCGTACTGCTCCTCGACCGCGAGCGCCTGGAGCGGGGTGCCGTCGTCGTGCGCCTCGAACCCGCGCTCGCGGATCTGCCGGTACGGGACGAGCGCGAGCAGGTCGTGCACCGGGCCGTCGGCCGGGACGCCGGTGCGCACCGGCAGGTCCGCGAGGTGCTCGTGGGTGCCGACGGTGCCCAGCAGCACCTCGACGGTGTCGGGGGCGAGCCGGGGGGTGCGGCGGTGCAGCAGCGCGAACGCGGGGGCGTCCGGGCCGGTCAGCCGGGCGAACAGGGCAGCAGCGGTGGTCACGGTACGGCTTTCCTTCCGGGTGGACTTCGCTTCGTGGTGCGGGGTCCGCTTCCCGGGAGGCCGTGTGTGCCGAAGCACAAACGGCCGCCCCGAGGGGCGGCCGTCGTGTTCGTCTCAGGAACGCGCGATCTGTGGGCCACCCGAGGGGTTGGTCCACCACCAGGAGTAGGTGTGCGGCGTGTTCACGGGACCGAGCGTAGCGGATCCGCGCGGCGGGCGGGCCGCTTCACCCGAATGTCCGCACGGTGTCTCACCCATCGGGCAGGCGGCACAAATCGGTTGTCGCACCCCGTAGCCTTGAGCGCGTGACCGTGACGAATTCCCACTCCTGGCAGTCCCTGCCCGCGGCGCAGCAGCCTGAATGGCCGGACCAAGAGGCTCTGCGCAAGACCCTTGCCGAGCTCGCCTCCTATCCGCCGCTCGTCTTCGCGGGCGAGTGCGACCAGCTGCGCGCCCGGCTCGGTGCCGTGGCCCGTGGTGAAGCGTTCCTCCTCCAGGGCGGCGACTGCGCCGAGGCCTTCGACGGCGTCTCGGCCGAGCACATCCGCAACAAGCTGAAGACCCTCCTCCAGATGGCGGCCGTGCTGACGTACGCCGCCTCGGTGCCGGTGGTGAAGGTCGGCCGGATCGCCGGCCAGTACTCCAAGCCGCGCTCCAAGTCGACCGAGACCCGGGACGGGGTGACCCTCCCGGTCTACCGCGGCGACTCGGTGAACGGCTTCGAGTTCACCCCCGAGTCCCGGAACCCGGACCCGGAGCGCCTCAAGCGGATGTACAACGCCTCCGCCGCGACGCTCAACCTGGTGCGCGCCTTCACCACCGGTGGTTACGCGGACCTGCGCCAGGTGCACGCCTGGAACCAGGACTTCGTGCGCAACTCGCCGGCGGGTCAGCGCTACGAGCAGCTCGCCCGCGAGATCGACAACGCGCTGGCGTTCATGAACGCCTGTGGCGTGGCGCCGGAGGAGTTCAAGACGGTCGAGTTCTTCTCCTCGCACGAGGCGCTGATCCTCGACTACGAGACCGCGCTGACCCGCGTGGACTCGCGCACCGGCGAGCTGTACGACGTCTCCGGCCACATGGTGTGGATCGGTGAGCGCACCCGGCAGCTGGACCACGCGCACATCGAGTTCGCCTCCAGGATCCGCAACCCGATCGGCGTCAAGCTGGGCCCGACCACCTCGGTCGACGAGGCGCTGACCCTGATCGAGAAGCTGGACCCGGAGCGCGAGCCCGGCCGGCTCACCTTCATCACCCGGATGGGCGCGGGCAAGATCCGCGACCACCTGCCCACCCTGGTGGAGAAGGTCACCGCCTCCGGCGCCCAGCCGGTGTGGATCTGCGACCCGATGCACGGCAACACCTTCGAGGCCTCCAGCGGCCACAAGACCCGCCGCTTCGACGACGTGCTCGACGAGGTCAAGGGCTTCTTCGAGGTGCACCGCGCGCTCGGCACCCACCCGGGCGGCATCCACGTGGAGCTGACCGGCGACGACGTCACCGAGTGCGTCGGCGGCGGCGACGAGGTGCTGGTCGACGACCTGCACCAGCGCTACGAGACGGCCTGCGACCCCCGGCTCAACCGCAGCCAGTCGCTGGACCTGGCGTTCCTGGTCGCCGAGATGTACCGCGGCGTCAACTGAACCGCGGGGGCGCCCCGGATGTGACGCAAGCCTCTCCGGCCTCGGGTTTTCCGAGGCCGGAGAGGCTTTTTCGCGCCGGTTCCACCGGGTAAGGTGAGGCTTAGTGAGCTAAGGCAAGCCTTAGTCATGATCCACTTCCTCGCACCACCCCGGGAGAGACCGCGATGTACGTGTGCATGTGCCATGCGGTCACCGAGGACCAGGTGAAGAAGGAGATCGACGCGGGTGCCAGCACCCCGCGCCAGATAGCCAGGGGCTGCAAGGCCGGCACCGACTGCGGCTCCTGCGTGCGCCGCATCCAGGCGCTGCTGGGCGAGCACGGCGCGCGGCCGTGCCCGACCGCCCGGCTGGCCGCCAAGCTGGGGCTGGCGGACCCGGAGGCCGAGCAGGCCCAGGTCGCGGAGGCCGCCGCGGCGTCGGAAACGCCCACGGCGTCGCCCGCCGGGCGCGCTCCACTGCGGGCCGCGTAGCCCGCGGCGCCCGTCGCGGCCCCTGAGGGCCCGCGGGCTCAGGACTCCGGCTGCTCGATCAGCTGGGCCAGGTACAGCGCCTCCCCGAGCTTCTCCAGCAGTTCGAGCTGGGTGTCGAGGTAGTCGATGTGGTGCTCCTCGTCGGCGAGGATGTCCTCGAAGATGTTCGCCGAGGTGACGTCGTTCTTGGCCCGCATCACCACGATGCCGCGCTTGAGCCGGTCGATCGCCTCGACCTCGACCTGGCGGTCGGCCTCGAACATCTCCTTGACGCTCTGGCCGATCCGGACGTGGAACAGCCGCTGGTAGTTCGGCAGCCCGTCCAGGAAGAGGATCCGGTCGGTGAGCGTCTCGGCGTGCTTCATCTCGTCGAAGGACTCGTGCCGGGTGTACTTCGCGAGCTTCGTCCAGCCGTTGTTCTCCTGCATCTTGGCGTGCAGGAAGTACTGGTTGATCGCGGTCAGCTCGGCGGTGAGCTGCTCGTTGAGGAATTCGAGGACCTCTGCGTCGCCCTTCATGGCGCTGCCTTCCTGCTTGCCCTGCTGCCGTCCGGGGGCCACGGTGAACCCCGGTGCCAGGCATCCTGGCACCGCTCCGGGAGGAAATTCCAGTAAGTTCACACTCACCCGGACATGTGTCGGAATATCCGATTTGCCCGTTCATCGGCTTGATGCTCACCCGTACGGGCGGGCGCGCGGACCGCGAAATGGGGCGCGCGCGGAGCTGCGCCCGCCGTCTGTCACCATGGAGCCATGGGTCAGTCCGAACAAGAACCGCTTCCGTCGTCTGACCCGAGGCTCCCCCCCGGCCAGCGCGCGCAACGCGGCTGGCCCGTCCTGCACTACGGCCCGGTGCCCCGCTTCAAGCCGCTGACCTGGGAGCTCCAGGTGTTCGGCGCGACCGCCTCGGCGGAGAAGCACAGCTGGGACTTCGCCGGCTTCAACGCCCTGCCGCGCACCACCGTCCGCGCGGACCTGCACTGCGTCACCAAGTTCTCGATGCTGGACGGCGAGTGGACGGGCGTGTCGTCCGCCACCCTCCTCGCCCAGGTGCCCCCGGCGCCCGGCGTCACCCATGTGATGGTCTGGGCCGAGTACGGCTACAGCGCCAACCTGCGGCTGGCCGACTTCGCCGACCCGCACACCCTGTTCGCCACCCACCGCGACGGCCAGCCGCTCACCGCCGAGCACGGCTTCCCGGTGCGCCTGGTCGTCCCCCACCTGTACGCCTGGAAGGGCCCCAAATGGGTCCGCGCGGTGGAGTACATGCGGGCCGACCGCCGCGGCTTCTGGGAGGAGCGCGGCTACCACAACATCGGCGACCCCTGGCGGGAGCAGCGCTTCTCGTACCAGGAGGAACCCGGCGACGGCCCGCTGCGCTGAACGGGTCGGAGCTGGACGGGGCAGGGCCGGACGGGGCAGGGCTGAACGCGTCCGGGCCCTACGCGGGGATGTTCTGGTTGAGGTGGAACAGGTTCCCCGGGTCGTAGCGCCGCTTGAGCTGCACCAGCCGGTCGTAGTTTCCCTTGTAGTTGGCGCCGATCCGGTGCTGGTCGTCGTGGTCCATGAAGTTGATGTAGCCGCCCGCCTCGGAGTGCGGTGCCAGGGCCGCGTGGTACTCGCGCACCCAGGCGGTGTTGGCCTCGTTGTCGGCCGGGTCCGGCCAGGCGCCCGCGATCACGGTGGCGAAGGTGGCGTCCCGGTAGGCGAAGGCCGTCTCGTCCGGGCGGGCCCGGTGCACCGCGCCGTTGATCGGGTAGATGTGCACCGCGCAGTTGACCGTCGGCACCCGCGGCCCGAACTCCCGGTGCGCCTCGATCGCCCCGTCGGTCAGCTCGCCCGCGAAGACCCCCTTCCAGTACTGCTGCAGCCCCGGCGGCAGCAGCGCGTCGAAGGCGGCGGCGAAGGCCGGGTACGGCGCCGGCCCGACCCCCTCGGCGACCAGCGGCGCGGCGTCCCGCAGCGGGGCGAGCACCTTGTCGGCGTCCTCCGGGCGCCCGGCCCAGCAGGGGATCAGCAGGAGGAACGGGTCACCGACCCGGTCCTCCGGGATGAAGGGCAGCGGCGGCGCCCGGTGGAAGCCGGGGAACAGGCCGAGCTCCTCCGGCGCGTCCCGGATGAACTCGCGGTAGAAGCGCAGCACCTCCGCCGTGTGCTCCAGCTCGAACACCAGGGGGCCGGCCACCACGTCCCGCACCGGGCTCAGCCGGAACTCGAAGGAGGTCACCACGCCGAAGTTGCCGCCGCCGCCGCGGATCGCCCAGAACAGGTCGGGCTCCTGCTCGGCGCTCACCGTGCGGAACGTCCCGTCCGCCGTGACCACGTCCGCCGAGACCAGGTTGTCGCAGCTCAGCCCGAGGCCGCGGGCCAGGTGGCCGAAGCCGCCGCCCAGGGTCAGCCCGGCCACGCCGGTGGTGGAGATGATCCCGCCGGTCACCCCGAGCCCGAAGGCGTACGCCGCGTCGTTGAGGTCACCCCAGGTGGCGCCGCCGTCGCAGCGCGCGGTACGGCCCTCCGGGTCGATCCGGACCCCGCGCAGCCGCGAGAAGTCGATCACCAGGCCGCCGTCGCAGGTGCCGAAGCCCGGCGCGCTGTGGGAGCCGCCGCGGACGGCCAGGTCCAGCGAGTTCTCCCGGGCGTGCGCCACGCAGGCGATCACGTCCCCGGCGTTGGCCACCCGGACGACCGCCGCGGGCCGGCGGTCCACCATGGCGTTGTAGACCCGCCGGGCCTCCTCGTACCCGTCGTCTGCGGGGGTGATCACCTCGCCCCGTACGCGTGCCCTCAAGTCCTCGACGGTCGGTGCGCCCATGGCGGACCACTCCTTCGGGTCCCGGCCGCCGCGCAGCCCCGTCCGGAGGTCCCGGCGCTGCGCCACCCGCGGCGGCGCGGCGGGGCCGGGCAGGCCTGACTCCACGCTACGCCGGCCGGGCCGGGGCCTCCACCAGAGCGCCCGCGGCAAGAGCGCCTAGAAGAGCGGCAGTTGGACGGTCACCTCGGTGCGCTGCGGCCGGCGCTCGCCGGGGGCGGGGGACTGGCCCTGGACCTTCCCGATGCCGAAGAAGTGCCGGCCCTCGCTGCGCATCGTGAAACCGGCCGCCTTGAGCGCGGCCTCGGCCTCGTCCTCGGTCATGCCCTGCACGTCCGGGACCGGCACCATGCCCTTGCTGACCGTCAGCGCGATCGCGGTGTTCTCCGGCAGCTTCGCCCCGGCCGCCGGCGAGGTGCTGATCACCGAGCCCTCGGGCACCGAGTCGTCGTACTTCTCGGTGACGGTGCCCTTGGTCAGCTGGGCGGCGGTCAGCGCGGCGGTGGCCTGGTCGAGCGGCTTGCGGGCGAGGTCCGGGACGGCGATCCGCTTGGGCCCCTTGGAGACGGTGACCGCGACCGGGTCGCTCTTGCGGGTCCGGGCGCCGACCCCGGGCTCGGTGGAGATCACCTGACCGGCCGGCACGCTCTCGCTGAACACCTCGGTGAAGCGGCCGCGCAGGTCGGAGCCGTCCAGCACGCCCTCCGCCTCGGCCCGGGTCTTGCCCAGCACGCTCGGCACCGTGGTGTAGAGCGCGCCGGACAGCGCGTACGTGGTGCCGCCGACCAGCAGCACCAGGGCGGCCAGCACCGAGGCCCAGATCAGCGGCCTGCGGGCGATCCGGCGCAGGTGCTCGGCGCGCGGGCCGCGCGGCGGGCGCGGGGGCCGGGCCGGGCGGGCCGGCGCCGGTTCGTCGTACGGGCGCGGCTCGACGAGCAGCTGCTCCATCACGTCCGGCGGCACGTCCAGCACGCTGGTGCTCTGGACGGCCGGCACGATCACCGAGGTCGGCTCGGTGGTGGAGTGGGCCGGGGTGGTCCGGGTGGAGGCGGGCGGTTCGGCGTCCAACTGCTCCGGGGTGAGGGCGCGGCGCACCCGCTGGAGGGCGGCCAGCAGCTCGACCGCGTCGTACGGCCGGGCCTGCGGGTCGCGCGCGCAGGCGCCGGCCACTATGGCGTCCAGCTCCGGGGCCACGCCCGGCACGGTCAGCGAGGGCGCGGGGACGTCCTCGTGCAGGTGGCGGTACATCACCTGGACCGGGTTCTCGCCGCTGTGCGGGCGGTGGCCGGTGAGCATCTCGTACAGCAGGATGCCGGCCGCGTAGACGTCGACCCGCTGGTCGGTGGGGGCGTCCGGGCGGATCTGCTCGGGCGCCAGGTAGGAGACGGTGCCGAGGACGGTGCCGGTGGTGGAGGTGGTCGTGGTGACGGCCCCGTCGGCGGCGTTCAGCAGCCGGACCAGCCCGAAGTCGGCGACCTTGACCAGGCCGCCGTCGGTGATCAGGACGTTCTCCGGCTTGACGTCCCGGTGCACCAGTCCGGCCCGGTGGGCGGCGCCGAGTGCGGCCAGCACCGGCTCCAGGACGTCCAGGGAGGCCCGGATGGAGAGCGCGCCGCGGTCGCGCAGCAGGTCGCGCAGGGTGCGGCCGGGTACGTACTCCATGGCCAGGAAAACGTTTCCGCCGTCGGCGCCCTGGTCGAAGACGTTCACCACGTTGGGGTGGGCGAGCTTGGCGACGGCCTTGGCCTCGCGGATGAAGCGGGCGGTGAACTCCTCGTCCCCGGCCAGCGAGGGGTGCATGACCTTGAGCGCGACGACCCGGTCGAGCCGGGTGTCGGTGCCGCGGTAGACGGTGGACATCCCGCCGGTCGCGATGCGCTGCTCGACCCGGTACCGGCCGTCCAGCAGGGTGTCGATCAGGGGGTCGCGCGATGCCTTGTCCACCAGGCGAGTCTAGGGGTGGCACGGGGCGGAGCACCCCGGGGGACACCGCCCCCGGGGCGCTCTGTGCCCTGGTTGTGACACGTGCGCGCCCGCGCGGGGCACGCGGCCGGGGCGCAGGGCCTGTCTCTTGGATTTTGTCGGATCAGGCCGCGGGCCCGGCAAGGATCCAGGAGACAGGCCCCTAGAAGGCCGGGCGCTCCCGGGTGTCCAGATCGGCGCGGCCGGCCATCGCCGAGGAGGCCTCGGCGTGGAAGCGGCGCGGGATCCGGCCGGCCCGGTGGGCGAGGCGGCCGGCCTCGGTGGCGCGGCGCATCGCGTCGGCCATCAGCACCGGGTCCTGCGCCCGGGTCACCGCCGAGGCCAGCATGACGGCGGAGCAGCCCAGCTCCATCGCCAGCGCCACGTCGGAGGCGGTGCCGGCGCCCGCGTCCAGGATCACCGGCACGCCCGCGCTCTCCACGATCAGCTGGAAGTTGTGCGGGTTGCGGATGCCCAGGCCCGAGCCGATCGGCGAGCCCAGCGGCATGATCGCCGCGCAGCCGACGTCCTCCAGCTTGCGGGCCAGCACCGGGTCGTCGTTGGTGTACGGCAGGACCGTGAAGCCGTCGTCGACCAGGGTCTCGGCGGCGTCCAGCAGCTCGATCGGGTCGGGCAGCAGGGTCCGCTCGTCCGCGATGACCTCCAGCTTGACCCAGTCGGTGCCGAGCGCCTCGCGGGCCAGCCGGGCCGTCAGCACGGCCTCGCCAGCGGTGAAGCAGCCGGCCGTGTTGGGCAGCACCCGGATGCCGTTGCGCTTCAGCACGTCCAGCACCGAGCCCTGGGTGGTCGCGTCGACCCGGCGCATGGCCACGGTGGTCAGCTCGGTGCCGGAGACCCGCAGGGCCTGCTCCAGCACCTCCAGGCTGGGGGCGCCGCCGGTGCCCATGATCAGCCGGGAGGCGAAGGTGGTGTCGGCGATGGTGAGGGTGTCGTCGGCCATGGTGCTCAGCCCCCCTGCACGGCGGTGAGGATCTCGATCCGGTCGCCCGCGTTCAGCGGCGTGCGCTCCCACGAACTGCGCGGCACCACGGCCTCGTTGACCGCGGCGGCGACGCCGGCGCCGGCCCGGCTGAGGGTGGCGACGACCTCGGCCAGGGTGGTCGCGGCGGGCACCTCGCGGGGCTCGCCGTTGACGGTCAGGGGGATGTCGCTCATGCGGGGACCTTCGGGCTGGGGCTGAAGCGGGAGGGGGAGAAGGGCTCGGCGAGCGCCGGGACCACCCCGGTGGCCAGGTACTCGGCGAGCAGGTCGGCGGTGACCGGGGTGAGCAGCACGCCGTTGCGGTAGTGGCCGGTGGCGGCGACCAGGCCCGGCAGCGCGGTCGGCCCCAGCAGCGGCGCGTTGTCCGGCGAGCCCGGCCGCAGCCCGGCGGAGGTCTCCACCAGCGGCAGCTCGGTGATCCCCGGGACCAGCTCGTGCGCGTCGCGCAGCAGCTCGTACACCCCGCCGGCGGTGACCGTGGTGTCGTACCCCTGCTCCTCGCTGGTCGCGCCGATGACCAGCTCGCCGTCCTCGCGGGGGACCAGGTACAGGTGCTGGCCGCGGACCACCGCGCGCACGTTGCGGGAGAGGAACGGGCGGTACGGCTCCGGGACGCTCAGCCGCAGGATCTGGCCCTTCACCGGACGGATCGCGGGCAGCACGCCCTCCGGCAGCCCGGGCAGCAGATGGCTCCGCGGGCCGGCCGCCAGCACGACCCGGTCGGCGGTGACCGTCCCCCCGTCGGCCAGCCGGGCGCCGGCCGCCCGGTCGCCCTCGACCAGCAGCCCGGTCACCTCGGTGCGGTGCAGCAGCACGTCCGCCCGCTCGCAGGCGCGCACCAGCGCGGCGGACAGCCGGCGGCCGTCCACCTGGTGGTCGCCGGTGACGTGCAGACCGCCGCGCACGCCCGGGGCGAGCATCGGCTCCATCCGGCGCGCCTCCCGGCCGGTCAGCCAGTGCGAGTCCAGGCCGAGCCGCAGGTGGAAGGCGTGCAGCTCGCGCAGCTCCTCCCGGTCGTCGGAGTCCAGCGCCACCGCGAGGGTGCCGCACCGCCGGTAGCCGGTGTCCAGGCCGGTGGCCTCGGTCAGCTCGGCGGCGAAGGCCGCGTACCGCTCGTTGGAGGCCATGCCCAGGCGCAGCAGCGGCTCCTCGCCGTAGTGGAGCTCGGTGACCGGGGCGAGCATGCCCGCCGCGACCCCGACGGCGCCGCCGCCGTGGTGCGGGTCGACCACCGTGACCGACAGTCCCCGCTGGGCCGCCCGCCAGGCGACCGCGAGGCCGATCACCCCGCCGCCGATCACCAGGACGTCGGCGTGGGCGCCCTTCGCCAAGCGTGTCAAAGTCCCTGCTCTCCCTTCGCCGGCATGACCCGGATCAGGTTCGGACGGTCGCGGGCCGTGCCAGCCCGCCTCTCAGCCCGGTACGCCGGGCTCCCGCGATGGTGCCCCCACCTTAACTCCGGCCTACGCCGGGGCTGAAGGCCCGCCCACCGGCCGGACACCCGGTGCGACGGCGCCAGTACAGTGGCGCCCGTGGCAGAGCTGAGCGCAGGTGAGCGGGCGGTGGTCGTCGGGGCGGGGCTGGCGGGGGCACGGTGCGCCTCGGCCCTGCGGAACGGGGGCTGGGCGGGGCCGGTCGTCCTGGTCGGCGAGGAGCCGCACGCGCCGTACGACCGGCCGCCGCTCTCCAAGGACGTGCTGCTGGGCAAGGCCGACGGCGCCACCCTCGACATCGACTTCGCGCACCTGGGCGTCGAGGTGCTCACCGGCCGCCGGGCCACCGGACTGACCCCCGGCGTGCTGCACACCGACGCCGGCGACCTGCCGTACGGCGCGCTGGTGATCGCCACCGGCGCCGCCCCGCGCGCCCTGCCCGGCGCCGAGCGGGCCCACCTGCTGCACACCCTGGACGACGCGCTCGCGCTGCGCGCCCTGCTGCGCCCCGGGCTGCGGCTGGTGCTGGTCGGCGCCGGCTGGATCGGCGCCGAGGTGGCGACCGCCGCCCGGACGGCCGGCTGTGAGGTGACCGTGGTCGAGGCCGGCCCGGCACCGGTCACCGGCGCCCTCCCGGCGGAGATCGGCCGGGCGATGGCCCCCTGGTACGCCGAGGCCGGGGTGGAGCTGCGCTGCGGCGTCGGCGTGGCCGCGGTGGAGGCCGGCGCCGTCCTGCTGGCGGACGGCTCGCACCTGCCCGCCGACGAGGTCGTGGTGGGCATCGGCGCCCGCCCGGCGACCGGCTGGCTGGCCGGCTCCGGGGTGGAGCTGGACGCGACCGGCGCGGTGGTGGTGGACGACCGGCTGCGCACCGCCCTGCCCGAGGTGTACGCGGCCGGCGACTGCGTCAGCTATCCCTCCGCCCGCTCCGCCGCCCGGCTGGCCGTCCAGCACTGGGACCACGCGCTGCAGTCCGGCGCGGCGGCGGCCGCCTCGATGCTCGGGGCGGACGCGCCGTACGACCCGGTGCCGTACTTCTGGTCGGAGCAGTTCGGCCGGATGGTGCAGTACGCCGGGCGGCACGGCGAGGGCGACGAGCTGCTGTGGCGCGGCGCGCCCGGGGACCCGTCCTGGACGGTGCTGTGGCTGCGCGACGGCGCCCTGCGCGCGCTGCTCGCGGTGGACCGCCCGCGCGACCTCACCCAGGGCCGCCGGCTGGTCGATCGGGCCGCCGTGCTCGACCGCGCGGCCGCCGCCGACCCCTCCGTGCCCCTGAAGGCCGCGGTGGCGGGGTAGCTTGGTGCCGTGAGTGAGATCGATCCCAAGATTGAAGCCCTGGTCCCCGAGTGGACGTACCTGCCCGACATCTCGGAGCGGTGGGGCGTGCTGGTCACCGAGATCCGCAACATGGTCAAGAAGGGCGACCTGGTCGCGGTGCGGCGCGGCCCCAACAAGTCGCTCCAGGTCCCGGCCGCCTTCATCACCGACGACGGCCCGGTCAAGCACCTGCTCGGCACCCTGACGGTGCTGCGCGACAGCGGGTTCTCCGACGAGGAGATCCTGGAGTGGCTGTTCACCGAGGACCCGTCACTGCCCGGCACCCCGATCCAGGCGCTGCACGAGAACCGTGCCACCGAGGTCAAGCGCCGTGCCCAGGCGATGGCCCTGTGAGCGACCCGCGCGACAGGCTCGACGCGGCCCGGCTCTACCTGTGCACCGACGCCCGGCGCGAGCAGGGCGACCTGGCCGAGTTCCTGGACGCCGCGCTGTCCGGCGGCGTGGACGTCGTGCAGTTGCGCGACAAGGGTCTGGAGGCGAAGCAGGAGCTGGCGGCGCTGGAGGTCTTCGCGGACGCGTGCCGCCGGCACGGCAAGCTGCTGTCCGTCAACGACCGCGCCGACGTCGCCCACGCCGCCCGCCCCGACGTGCTGCACCTCGGGCAGGACGACCTGCCGGTGCCGGCCGCCCGGGCGATCCTCGGCGACGGCGTGATCATCGGCCGTTCCTGCCACGCCGAGTCCGAGGTGGACGCGGCGATCGCCGAGCCCGGCGTGGACTACTTCTGCACCGGCCCGGTCTGGCCCACCCCGACCAAGCCGGGCCGCCACGCCCCGGGCCTCGGCCTGGTCTCGTACGCGGCGCGCCAGGTCACCGACCGGCCGTGGTTCGCCATCGGCGGCATCGACCTGGGCAACCTGGACGAGGTCCTGGCGGCCGGCGCGAGCCGTGTGGTGGTGGTCCGCGCGATCACCGCCGCCGACGACCCGCGGGCCGCCGCGGCCGAGCTCTCCCGCCGGCTGCGCGGGAGCTGAACCACCGGCCCGCCGCCGTTCCCGGTACCCCGGCGGACGGCGGCGGCCGGCCCGGCACCCCTGATGCGGGCCTCAGTACTTGCGGACGGTGGCCGCCTCGGCCAGCGCCAGCAGCACCGCACGGGCCCGCTCGTCGGCCAGCGGCGCCGCCTCCAGCGCGGCCATCGACTGGCGCATCAGCTCCTCGATCCGCCGCTCCACCCGCTCCGCCGCCCCGCTGCGGGCCACCAGCTCGCGCAGCCCGGCGACCTCCTCGGCCGCCAGGTCCGGCGCGCCCAGCCGCTCGTCCAGGTGCCGGGCGTCCGCCGGCGCCAGCGCCCGCATCGCGTGCGCGACCAGCAGGGTGCGCTTGCCCTCGCGCAGGTCGTCCCCGGCGGGCTTGCCGGTGACCGCCGGGTCGCCGAAGACGCCCAGCAGGTCGTCGCGCAGCTGGAACGCCTCGCCCAGCGGCAGGCCGAACGCCGCGTACGCCTCGACCAGCTCCGGGCCGGCCCCCGCGAGCAGCGCGCCGACCTGCAGCGGCCGCTCGATCGTGTACTTCGCCGACTTGTAGTGCAGGACGGTCTGCGCCCGCTCCAGGGCGCCCTCGTCGGTGGAGTCGCCGGCGACCGGCTCCAGCACGTCCAGGTACTGGCCGAGCATCACCTCGGTGCGCATCAGGTCGAAGGCCGGCTTGGCGGCCAGCACCGCGGCGGACCCCAGGCCCGAGCGCAGGAACAGCTCGTCGCACCAGATCAGCAGCAGGTCGCCGAGCAGCACCGCCGCCGAGGCCCCGTACTGCTCGCGGTCGCCGCGCCAGCCGCGCTCGCGGTGCAGCGCCTCGAAGCGGCGGTGCACCGAGGGCAGGCCGCGTCGGGTGTCGCTGCGGTCCATCAGGTCGTCGTGCACCAGCGCGCTCGCCTGGAGCAGCTCCAGGGCGGCCACCGCGTTGGCGATGCCGGGCTCCTCGGCGGCGCCGCCGGCGCCGCGCCATCCCCAGTAGCAGAAGGCCGGGCGCAGCCGCTTGCCGCCGTCCAGCAGGAAGTCGCGCAGCGCCTCGGCGACCGGGCCCAGCTGCGGGGAGATCTTCTCCAGCAGGGCGCCCTGGCCGTCCATGAACTCCACGAGGGCGCCGTTGACGCGCTCGCGCACGGCCTCCACGTCGATCGGGTTGGCCGGCCGGCTGCTGGACGAGGTCACGATGGGGCTCCGGAGTTCGCTGGGATGCTGCAAAGCCTAGCCGGGCGGCCGCGAACGGCTGTACGGACGCCGCCGCAGGGCGGCCCGGGAGGGGGTCCCGCGGGGCCCCGGACACAACCGGAAGGCCGTCCACCGGATGTCTCAATCCGTGGACCCGAGTTGTCCGGCCCCTTCGGATCGCGGCTAACCTGCCAGCATGGCACTCGGCATCGCCTCGACCAGAACCGACCGCGCACTGACGGTGCGCGATCTGCTGTCGGCAGGCAAGCGGTCCTTCTCCTTCGAGTTCATGCCCCCGCGCAGCGAGGCCGGGGAGCAGAAGCTGTGGGACGCGATCCGCCGGCTCGAACCGCTCAACCCCGAGTTCGTCTGCATGACGTACGGCGCCGGCGGCTCCTCGCGCGAGCGCACGGTCAACATGGTCGGCCGGATCGCCACCGAGACCACCCTGACCCCGGTCGCCCACCTCACCGCGGTGGACCACTCGATCGCCGAGCTGCGCAACATCATCGGCCAGTACGCCGACCAGGGCGTGCGCAACGTCCTCGCCGTCCGGGGTGACCCGCCCGGCGACCCGATGGGCGAGTGGGTGCGGCACCCGGAGGGCGTCACCTACGCGTACGAACTGGTCGAGCTCATCAAGGGCATCGGCGACTTCTGCGTGGGCGTGGCCGCCTCCCCGAACATGCACCCGCGCTCGACCGACTGGGACGAGGACATCCGGCACTTCGTGGCCAAGATCCGCAGCGGCGCCGACTACGCCATCACCCAGATGTTCTTCGAGGTCGACGACTACCTGCGGCTGCGCGACCGGGTCGCCGCCGCGGGCTGCGACGCGCCGATCATCCCGGAGATCATGCCGGTCACCAACGCCAAGCAGCTGGTGCGGTTCCCGCAGCTCAGCGGGTCGGCGTTCCCCGCCGACCTGGAGGCCCGGCTGAGGGCCGTGGTCGACGACCCGCAGGCGCTGCGCGAGGTCGGGATGGAGCACGCCACCGCGATGTCCGAGCGGCTGCTGGCCGAGGGCGCGCCCGGTCTGCACTTCATCACGCTGAACGGATCGACCTCCACGCTGGAGATCTACCAGAACCTCGGACTGCACCGGCGCTGACCGCGAAGCCCGTCGACGGCCCGGGAACGCGATGCGGTGGCCGGGCCGTTGAGCGGGTACAGTCGCCGCACACGCGCGACGAGCGCGGGCACGCGAGCTGGAGGTAGCGGGCGGATGGGCATCGGGTACCTGCTGCTGTACGTCGCGTTGGCGGTGGTGGCGCTCTGGCTGATCGCCGAACTGCTGCTGCAGAACCGCGCCCCGCTGCACTGGCGCGGCACGGCGCTGGCCGGATTCCTCGCCGTCGTCGCCGGCATGGCGCTCGGCTCGGTCGTGGTCATCGGTGTGGGCGCCGCCCTCTTCGCGGCCGGCCAGGTCTTCGTCACCCTCTCCGTCAAGCGCGGCTACACCGCCGGCTGGTCGCTGCGTCGCGGCGACGGCGAACTGCCCGGCCCGCTCGCCAAGGTGCCGCTGCTCGGCGACCTGACCGGCGGCGGCGCGGTCGCGGCCGGCGCGGCGGCCGTGGCGGTCACCCGGGTCGGCGAGGTCGGCGCGGTCGAGGAGGAGCCCGAGCCCTCCTACGAGCCGCAGCCCTCCTACGAGCCCCGGCCCTCCTATGAGCCGGTGGCCGAGGAGTCGCCGGCCGTCGAGCGGACCGCCGCCTTCGAGGCGGTCGCCGGGTACGGTCAGCAGGGCTACGAGCAGACCGCCGGGTACGAGATGCAGGAGCTCGCCGCCGACGGCGTCTACGCCCCCGGCTACTACGACCAGCAGGCCCAGCCGCAGTACCAGGACCCGTACGCCGCCGCCTACCCGTCCGGCTACGACCAGCAGCACCAGCAGCAGTGGCAGCAGCCGCAGGAACAGCCGGCCTTCGCGTACGACCAGGGTTACGGCACCTACCAGCAGCCGCAGGCCGACCCGTACGCCGGCTACGCCCAGCAGCAGGACGCGTACGGCACCTACCAGGTGCCGCAGCAGCAGCCCGGCTGGGACCAGAACGCCCAGCAGCAGTGGCAGCCCGAGCAGCAACAGGGCGTCCCGCAGCAGCAGTACGACTACGGCTACCAGCAGCAGCAGACCACCTGGCAGCAGCAGGGCTGAGCCGGGCCCCGCGGCTCCGGGGCCAGGCCTACCTCGGGCCGGACCTCAGGCCGGGCCGATCAGCCCGGCCGTGACGCAGGCCGACATGCCGACCCGGGCGAGTCCGCCGCCGGGGTGCGCGGCGCCGCCGACCAGGAACAGGTTCGGCAGCAGGCGGTCACGGTTGGGTGCCTGCAGGTAGAGGCCGTGCGGGCCGGCCAGCGCCGGACGCGGCACCGAACCGCGGTAGGCGCCGGTCTCCCGCGCGGTGTCCGCGGGCGTGCGGACCACCCGCCACAGCAGCCGCTCGCGCAGCGGCACCCCGGCCGCCTCGACCGCCGTGATCATCCGCTCGGCGCAGCGCTCGGCGACCGCCGGGTCCGTCCAGTCGACCCCGGTGGTGGTGACCGTGGCGGTCAGCGTGACGCCCTCGTGGCCGTCGTCCGGACGCAGCGCCGGGTCGTCCGGCCGCAGCACCTGGACGGTCGGTCGCTCCGCGATCTCCAGCCCGCCGCCGAACACGCTCATCAGCTCGGCGGCCGGGTCGGTGGCGTGCACCACCGTGCGGTGGGCGGTGCCGGCCGGACGGGCGCCGCGCAGCGCCAGCAGCACCGACAGCCGGCCGGGCACGTCCTCGTACGGGTGCCAGCCGCGCGGCCAGTCCTCCTCGCGGTCGTGCGGGGTGATCCCGGTGGTGTGGAAGGTCCGGGCGTCGACCGCCGAGACCACGACGTCGGCGGCCAGCTCGCCGCCGTCCGCGAACCGCACCCCGGTGGCCAGGCCGCCGGCGGTGAGCACCCGCGCCACCGGGGCGTCGAAGCGGAAGTCCACCCCGCGCCGCTCGCAGCGTCCGTACACCGCGTCCGCCAGCGCCCGCAGGCCGCCGCGCACGTACCAGACGCCGAAGGACTGCTCCATGTACGGGAGCACGGTGGCCCCCGCCGGGACGGTGCGCGGGTCGAAGCCGAAGCGCAGGGCGTGCTCGAACAGCAGCGCGGTCAGGCCGGGGTGGCCGCCGAACCCCTGCTCGGCGACGTCGGCGAGGGTCCACCGGGGGGCGGGCAGCAGCCGGGCCAGGCCGCGCCGGGGCGGCACCGGGTAGGGGTCGGTGAACAGCGGCGCCGGGTCGTCCGGGAGCGCCTCCTCCAGCAGCGGGCGGCGGGTGGTCTCCCAGACCGCGCGGCCGGCGTTCATCACCTCGCCCCAGCGCTCGCCGTGGCCCGCGCCGAAGGCCGCGTCCAGGGCCTGGGCGACGCCGCCCCGGGAGGCGTTGGGCAGCGACAGGTCGGTGCCGTCCGGCAGCAGGTGGCGGCTCTCCGGGTCGACCGGCGCCAGGTCGACCAGCTCCTCCAGCGGCTCCCTGCCGGTCTTCAGCGCCAGGTCGCGGTAGACGGCGGGCAGCGTCAGCAGCGCCGGGCCGGTGTCGAACGCGAAGCCCTCGCGCTCGAACCGGCCGACCATCCCCCCGTACGTGCCGCCGGCCTCGCAGACCGTCACCCGGTGCCCGACGGTGGCCAGCCGGGAGGCCGCCGCGAGCCCGCTCATACCTGCGCCGATGATGACGATCCGTGCCATGCCACGGATCTTAGGACGTCCCCACGGCGGCCCCCGCGGCGCGGGCGGCCTTCCGGGCGCGGCGGCGGGCGCGGAAGGCGCGGATGCGGTTGACCGCGAGCCACACCAGCAGCAGCCCGGCCAGCAGCAGGACGGCGGCGACCGACGCGGCCGCCCAGGGGTGGAAGATCGCCAGGGTGACCAGCCCGGCCACCGCGAGGTCCTCGGCGAGGCTGACCACGATGTTGCTGGCCGGCTCGGGCGAGGTGTTGACGGCCATCCGCAGCGAGGCCTTCACCAGGTGGCTCACCAGGGCCGTGGTGCCGCCCACCGCGCCGGCCGCGACCTCGCCCAGCGAGCCGGGGTCGTCGCCCGCCAGCAGCGCGGCGACGGTGGCGCCGGCGATCGGGCGGATCACGGTGTGGACGGCGTCCCAGAGGCTGTCCACGTACGGGATCTTGTCGGCGACGGCCTCCACCAGGAAGAGCGCCCCGGCCGCGATCAGCACGTCGGTGCGCTCCAGCGCGGCCGGCACCGACTCGGCGCCGCCGAACCGGCCCAGCAGGCCGAGCAGCAGCACCACGGCGTACGCGTTGATCCCGCTGGCCACTCCGCTGGTGAAGATCAGCGGAACGATCGACATCGGTCCCTCCTCCGGATCCGTTCGGGCCGGGCGGCCCGGCCGTACCGTACCGGGACGCCCGCCGACGGCCGTCCGGTTCCCCCGGCGCGGGGCCGCACGGACCTGAGTACGGATACTCAGACGCGCGGTTGAGTAGCTGAGCGGATGGTCTTTGACCTGCGAGGACGGGAAAGTAGTGACACCGGGAGGACGGGCCGCAGGGGCCCCGGAGCCCGGGAACGCGGACGGGTCCCGTCCGTCGGCCTCGGCGCCGGCGGAGGGCCGGGGGGTCCGCAGCGGAGCCGGTCCGGGGCCGGGCACCGCCGACACGGGGCGGCGGAGCGGGCCCAGGGGGGACCGACGACCGGAGCCGTGACGCCGGCCGTGGGGGACGGCGTCGCGGGGGGAGGGGGCGTGCGGGGCGGTAGCGCACGGTCGGGCCTGGATCGGGGGATCAGGCCGGCCGCGCGGTGCCGCCCCGTCGGCCTTCCCGCGCGGCCGCGCCGTCCGGCCCTTCCGTACGGCCCTTCCGGCCGTTCTCCGCCCGGACCGGACGGATTGTCAGTGGTGCCGTTCACGATGGAGGGGCACGGGTCGACCGGCCCGTGCGCGCCTCGCCTCGGAACCGGGGGAGACCATGACGATCAGCCATCCGGAGCCCGCCACCGCCCGCCTCCACTCCGCCGCCCACCACCACCCGACCGGCCACCCGCGCCCGGAGCGCCCGGACCGTCCCGACCGCCCGGGGCGTGCCGCCGCCGTCCCGGGGCCCGCGTCCGCGACGAGCGCCGGCGACGTCCACCCCGTGCTGCGCCGGGTCGCCGCCCCGCCAGCCGGGCTGGACCTGCTGGCCGACGCGCACCGCACCCTGGAACGCGCCCGCGGCCTGGAGGATCCGCTGGAGCGGTACGCCACCGCGCACCTGGCCGCGCTGCGGACGGTCGCGGCGGTGCTCGCCGTCCGCGGGCGCCCGGAGAAGAACCCGCGCCGGCGCAAGGCGATCCGCAGTGCCTGGGAGGTCCTGCCCGAGGTCGCGCCGGAGCTCTCCGAATGGGCGGTCTACTTCGCGGCCGGCGCCCGCCGCCGGGCCGGCGCCGAGGCCGGCATCCGGGGCGCCGCCTCGGCCCGGGACGCCGACGACCTGATCCGCAACTGCGCGCTCTTCCTGCGTCTGGTGGAGCGCCTGCTCGGCCTGCGGGCCGCACCCTCGGCGCCCCGCCTGCCGCTGGACGGCGACGACCCGGCGGGCGGGCGGTGAGCCCGGCGCGGTCCGGGCGGCGAGGCGGGCGCGGGAGCCGCCGGGCGGGCCGGTCTAAGGTGGAGGCGACCTGATCGATTCCGTACGTGCCGAGGAGTCCTCACCTTGTACCCGACGCGTCCCCGCAGCGCCCTGCGTACCGCCGTGGTGTGGGAGGTGCTGCGCGCCGCCCTGGAGAAGCGGGCGGCCGAGCTGGACCGGCCCGTGCTCGACGTGGTCGACACCGGCGGCGGCACCGGCAACTTCGCCGTCCCGGTGGCAAAGCTCGGCCACCGGGTGACCGTCGTCGATCCCAGCCCGGACGCGCTGTTCGCGCTGGAGCGCCGGGCCGCCGAGGCCGGCGTGACCGACCTGGTCCGCGCCGTCCAGGGGGACACCCAGACGCTGCCCGAGGTGATCGCGCCGGAGTCCGTCGACGCGGTGCTGTGCCATGGCGTGCTGGAGGTCGTGGACGACCCGGCCGAGGCGCTCGGCAGCCTGGCCGGCACGCTGCGCCGGGGCGGCCTGGTCAGCCTGCTGGCCGCCAACCGCAACGGCGCGGTGCTCGCCCGCGCCCTGGCCGGCCACTTCAACGAGGCCCGTACGGTCCTCGACGCCGCCGACGGCCGCTGGGGCGCCGGCGACCCGATGCCCCGCCGCTTCACCGGCGAGGAGCTGGAGCGGCTCTCCGCCGGCGCCGGCCTGCGGGTGGAGTCGGTGCACGGCGTGCGGGTCTTCGCCGACCTGGTGCCCGGGGTCCTGGTGGACACCGAGCCGGGCGCGATGGAGGCGCTGCTGCGACTGGAGCTGGCCGCCGCCGAGCAGCCCGCCTTCCACGCCGTGGCCACCCAGCTGCACCTGCTGGCCACCCTGGCCTGAGCCCCCGGGCCCCCGGCCCTCCGGGCCATCCCCCGGACCCGGCCGACCCACCGCGGGAGGCCCGGCCGGACCCCTCCGCCGGCCCGCGCCCGAGGGGGTCCGGCCGGGCAGCTCCCCAGGTCCCGGACCATTCCGTCGGATCGGGCACTTGTCCGCACCCTCCCGCGTTGACCACGATGCGGATCCGACCCCGTGGAAGTGGGCGGGCCCACGCGTGGCCGACCGCCCCGTTACGGGCCGGTGGACCGTATGATCTGGGTAAAGCCGGTAAGCATGACAGCCGGATGCATGGGGCATATGGACGACACGGGCCGGGTCCCCCGCACAGGCGTCCGACCGCGTGTTCTGAAGGCTGATTGGACTTGCCACCCCGACCGGGGCGGCGGACCGGTCGCACCCGCGACCGACGAGTAGGAGGACTCCGTGCCGCTCTCGGAGCACGAGCAGCGACTGCTCGACCAGATGGAGCGAGCGCTGTATGCCGAAGATCCCAAATTCGCCTCGGCGCTTGAGGGAACCGGTCTGCGCACCTTCACCCGCCGGCGGGTCTACCTGGCGGTGGCCGGCTTCGTGGTGGGCCTCGGGCTGCTGATGGGCGGCGTGATGGTCCCCGACCAGATCTGGGTCAGCGTCGTCGGGTTCCTGGTGATGCTCGGGTGCGCCGTCTTCGCCGTGACGGGCTGGCGCAAGGGCCCCGCCGGCAACGGCCCCGCCGCCCGGCCGGCCGCCCCGCCGCGCCGCAAGGCCGGGGTGATGGACCGGATGGAGCAGCGCTGGCAGCGCCGCCGGGACGAGCAGAACGGCTTCTGATCCCACCGGGGAGCCCATCGGGGATCCCCCCGGCCGGGACCGCCGGGAACGCGCAGGGCTTCGCGAACGCCGAAGGGCGGGCAGTCGACCGACTGCCCGCCCTTCGGCGTTCCCGCGTCCCGTCCGGTTCACCCGGTCACCCGGTCGGCCTAGGAGTCCTTGCGCCTTCCCCGCAGCCGGCCCCAGGCCCGTCGGAACGGTCCGGTGACCGCCTCGACGACCCGGGAGACCGTGCCGCGCACCGCGAGCCGCGCGGTCAGGACGGCGTCCGACAGCCGCCACCACAGCTGCACCGACGAGGCCGGCAGCAGTACGGCGCGGGTACGCCCGGCCCGTCCGGCCCCGGCCCGCAGGCCGTCCCGGGCGGCGCGGACGTCGGAGGCCAGCGGGGCGGAGACCTCGGCGGCGCGGGAGTAGAGCACCCGCTCGGTGGCCAGCGCCACCCGTCCGGCGGCGGCCGCCGCGCTCTCGTCCAGCGAGGCGCTGTCGGCGATCCTGCGGGCGGCCGCCCGCGGGGTGCGCGAGTCGTCCGGCGGGACGCCGAGGTCCCAGGCGGACTCGATCAGCTCGTCCCAGGCGGCCAGCACCTGCTCGTCGGTCAGCGGGGTGTGACCGTCACCGCCCGGCCGTCGCCGGCCGCCCGCGCCGAGCCGTCGCCGGCGCCGCAGCAGCCGCCAGGTCATCGGGGTGAGCAGCAGGGCGACCAGCACCAGGACACCGCCCAGGGTGGCCAGCGCGGGCCAGGTCAGCAGCCAGACCTCCTCGTCGGAAGCGCCGGCGGCGGCCTTGCCCTCGTCCCCGCACTCGCCGAGGCGGCGCAGCTTGGGGTCGCAGGTGCTGCTGGTGGTGGGCTGCGGGACGGCGGCGCTCGCGCTGGGCACCGCGGTCGGCTGCTGGGTCGGCGCGGTGGTGGGCGCGGGCGCCGGGACGGCGTACCCGGGGGCGATCCCGCGGGTGGGGGTCGGCTCGAAGCGCAGCCAGCCGTAGCCCTGGAAGTAGAGCTCCGGCCAGGCGTGGTACATCATCCCGGTCACCACGTACTGGCCGTCGCCCCTGGCCGTGCCCGGGGTGAAGCCGGTCGCGACCCGGGCGGGGATGCCCAGGGAGCGGGCCATCGCCGCCATGGTGGAGGCGTAGTGCACGCAGAAGCCGGAGCGCTCCTGGAGGAAGCGCTCGATGGCCTTGGTGCCGGAGGTCTTGTCGACCTCGAGGTCGTAGCGGAACTCCGGCCCGGTGAACCAGGTCTGCAGCGCCCACGCCTTGTCGTACGCGTTGCCGGCGCCCCGGGTGACCTCCCGGGCTGTCTCCAGGACGATCGGGGGCATCCCGGCGGGCAGCCGGGTGTAGCGCTCGACGATCCGGGGGTCGGCGGTCCTGGCGGTGCGCAGGTTGGCCGGGGTGGGCCGGACGTCGTAGCCGGTGACCTGGTAGCGCAGGCCCTTGGTGGACTGGCCCTTGTCCGGCATCACGGTGGCGGTGAGCCCGTCGACCCGCCAGTCGCCCGGGATGGCGGCGGTGGCGGCCGGGTAGGGCATCGGCAGTCCGGGGGCCTCCAGCTGGCTGCCGAGGTTGAACTCGGCGTTGATCCGGCGGTACCCGGTGGGGTCGGTCATCCCCTCGGGGGCGCCGAAGAGGATGTTGCCGCTCGCCTCGGTGACGGCCGGGCTGCTGAGCTTCCACTCGGTGCCGTTGAACTCGTCCAGCGAACTGGTGCGCAGGTAGGTGTTCTCCGCCGCGGTGCGGTCCATCCGGTAGGTCAGCAGCTCGGTGCTGCTGGGCTTGGCCACCGAGGCGGCCAGGGACACCAGCGGGTCGAGCGCGCTGGTGCCGCCGACGCCGGTGCCGCTGCCGGTGCCCGAGCCGGAGCGGGCGTCGATCAGGCCGCCGTCGAGCCGGGGCAGGACGACCGGCAGCAGCAGGGCGATCGCGAGGGCGGCGACGCCGACCCGCTGGCCGCTCTGGCTGACGGTGCCGGTGCTCTCGGTGCCGCGCGCGGTGCCCCGGAAGACCCGGCCCCAGCGGGAGAGCCGGTCCTGGCCCTCGGCGAAGAGCAGCACCAGGTAGCCGGCCGCGGCGACCGCGAACCAGACCCAGGAGCCGCTGTCGCCGGCCAGCCCGGTGCCGACGGAGTAGAGCGCGAGCAGCGGCAGGCCGGCCAGCGCGGCGCGCCGGTAGGTGACCGCCACGGCGTCCACGACCAGCGCGATGATCCCGATCGAGCCGACCAGGATCAGTCGCAGGCCCTCGGTGGGCGGCGCCGGGATGGCGTACTCCTGGATGTCCCGGACGCCCGAACGCAGGATCACCCCGAGCGAGTCCAGCGACCGCGGCCCGGGCAGCACGCCGCCCCAGGCGGTGGAGGCGGTGAAGCCGAACAGCAGCAGGACGATCAGCACCAGCAGCTGCAGCACCGGCACCGACCAGCGGTAGACCGGGGCCCGGCGCAGGCCCGCGCCGGCCGCCGCGAGCACGACGATCACCAGGAGGGCGTGGGTGATCCAGCCCTTGGTGGTGAGCAGCGGGGACATGCAGAGCGCGGCCAGGGCGGTGGCCAGCGCGGAGAACACGGTGAGCTTGCCCCGGGGGGTCACGCGCCGGCCTCCTCTCGGTAGGGGGCGGACGACGGCGCCCGGTCGGCGGCGCGCCACAGCTCGGGCAGGGAGTCGCCGGCGCGGGCGGACAGCACGGTCCAGCCGGCCGCCCGCAGCTGCCGCACCCGGGCCCGGTGCTCGTCGCCGCCGGTGCCCGGGGCGATGCTGCGCAGTCCGGCCCAGGTCTCGGTGTCGAGCATGACCGCGACCGCCCCGCCGGTACGGCCGCGCAGCCGGGCGAGCCGGGAGGTCTGGGCCTCGTCGAGCTCGCCGAGGACGGCCACCAGCAGGCCCTCCCCGCCGGCCCGCAGGGGGTCCTCGGCGCGGGAGAGGCCGCCGCCGTCGGAGAGATCGACCACCGCGAGGGCGTCCAGGACCAGACCGGAGGTCTCGGCGGCGCCGCTGACGACGCCGGCGTCGGCGGCGGGCACGGCCAGGCCGGTGTCGGTGAGCAGCCGGGTCTGGTAGCCGCGCTCCAGCAGGTGGACGGCGACGGAGGCGGCGCAGCCGACGGCCCACTCGAAGGAGGAGGCCGGGCCGTTGCCGCGGTGGCCGATCTCCCGGGTGTCCAGGAGGACGGTGGCGCGGGCCCGCTGCGGCTGTTCCTCGCGGCGCACCATCAGCTCGCCGTACCGGGCGGTGGAGCGCCAGTGCACCCGGCGCAGGTCGTCGCCGGGCCGGTACTCGCGCAGGATCACGTCGTCGTCGCCGGCCAGCGCGAGGGTGCGGGTGTGGCTCTCGCCCTGTCCGGCCCACTCGCCGGTGAGCCGGACCGTCGGCAGCGGCTGCACCTGGGGCACCACGGTCAGCACGTCGCTGGCCGCGAAGGAGCGGTCGAGCTCGCACATCCCGAACGGGTCGGACAGCCGCAGCTGGAGCGGGCCGAGCGGATAGCGCCCGCGCAGGTCCGAGCGGACCCGGTAGGAGACCTCCCGGTGGCCGTGCGGCTCGACCCGGTCCAGGACGAAGCGCGGGCGCGGCCCGAGCACGTACGGGACCCGGTCCTCCAGCAGCAGCAGGCCGGTGGGCACCCGGGAGACGTTGTCCAGGCGCAGGTGGACCCGCGCCTCCTGGCCGGCCACCGCCCGGTGCGGGCTGAGCCGGCGTCCGCTGGCGACCCGGTAGCGGGTGCCGGCGAGCAGCAGGGCGGCGGCCAGCGGCAGCGCCGCCAGCAGCACGCCGACCCGCAGCAGTGCGTCCTGGTCGAAGACGTACGCGCAGACCACCGCCGTGGCACCGGCGGCGAGGAAGGAACGGCCCCGGGTGGTGAGGCCGCGCAGACCGGCGCGCACGCCCGACGGGTTGTCGGACGTGGCCACGTCAGCCCCTCCGGACGGCCGGGGAACCCTGCGGGCGGGGCAGCGGCAGACGGGCGACCAGGTCGGTGAGGATCTGCTCGGCGGAGCGGCGGCTGAGCTGGGTCTCGGCGGTGGGCATCAGGCGGTGGGCGAGCACCGGGACGGCCAGGTACTGGATGTCGTCCGGGGTGACGTAGTCGCGCCCGTCGAGCGCGGCGGCGGCGCGGGCGGCCCGCACCAGGTGCAGGGTGGCGCGCGGCGAGGCGCCGAGGCGCAGCTCGTGGCTGGTGCGGGTGGCGCAGACCAGGTCGACGGCGTAGCGGCGGACCGGGTCGGCGATGTGCACGGTGCGCACCAGGTCGATCAGCTTGAGGATGTCGGACGCGTGGGCGACCGGCTGGAGGTCGTCCAGCGGGTTGGCGCCGGCGTGCACGTCGAGCATGGCGAACTCGGCCTCGGGGCTCGGGTAGCCGATCGAGATCCGGGCCATGAAGCGGTCGCGCTGGGCCTCCGGGAGGGCGTAGGTGCCCTCCATCTCGACCGGGTTCTGGGTGGCGACGACCATGAACGGCGAGGGCAGCTCGTAGCTGGTGCCGTCGATGGTGACCTGCCGCTCCTCCATGGACTCCAGCAGCGCGGACTGGGTCTTGGGCGAGGCCCGGTTGATCTCGTCGCCGACCACGATCTGGGCGAAGATCGCGCCGGGACGGAACTCGAAGTCCCGCCGCTGCTGGTCGTAGATGTTGGTGCCGGTGACGTCCGAGGGCAGCAGGTCGGGGGTGAACTGGATGCGTCGCACGGTGCAGTCGACGGACCGGGCCAGCGCCTTGGCCAGCATGGTCTTGCCGACGCCCGGGACGTCCTCCAGCAGCAGGTGGCCCTCGGCGAGCAGCACGGTCAGGGCGATCCGGACGGCCTCCGGCTTGCCCTCGATCACGCTCTCCACGTTGGCGCGGACCCGGTCCACGACGCCGGCGAGCTCGGGCAGGCCCACCGGGTGGTAGCTCTCGGCCCGGTCGGCCCCCGCGCGACCCTCGAGACCGGCCTGATCGTTGTAGCTCGTCACCCAAACGCTCCCTGGCGCTCCGCCTGGCCCCTCTGCCGGGGCCGGCCCCCACCCGATGCTTGACGCGGCGTGCCCGGGCGCGGTTCCGTGGCGGTTCCGGTGCCGGGCGCGGCCTGCGGCCTGGCCGCCCCAGGTGGTTCGGGGTCCGACCGGCAGGCGCATTCTCCCCCGAGGTGCGGCCAGAAGTCACCCTTTCCCCGGGAAGGGCCCCGGCCGGGACGCCGCCGGCGCCCGGTGATCGGGGGTCCGCGAACCGAGGTGGCCCGGACGACGCTGGCCGGGCCGGGGACGGGGGCGGGGTCAGACGATCTCGCGCAGCAGCCCGGTGTGGACGTCGAAGACGAAACCGCGGACGTCGTCGGTGTGCAGCAGGAAGGGCGAGGTGCGCACCCGCTGCATGGACTGGCGCACGTCGCCGTCCAGGTCGACGAAGGCCTCCACCGCCCACTGCGGGCGCTGGCCGACCTCCTGCTCCAGCTCGCGGCGGAAGTCCTCGGTCAGGCCGAGCAGACCGCAGCCGGTGTGGTGGATCAGCACCACCGAGCGGGTGCCCAGCGCGCGCTGGCTGATGGTGAGGGAGCGGATGGTGTCGTCGGTGACGACGCCGCCGGCGTTGCGCAGCACGTGCGCGTCGCCGAGCTCCAGGCCGAGCGCGGCGAAGAGGTCGAGGCGGGCGTCCATGCAGGCCACCACGGCGACCTTCTGCACGGGGCGGGCGTCCATGCCGCCGTCGCGGAAGTCGACCGCGTAGGAGCGGTTGGCCGCGACGAAGCGGTCGGTGATGGTGGCGGATTCGGCAGCGGCGGTCGGCACGGGCGTCCGGTCGGGAGTCACTGTCATACCGGCGACGTTAGTGCGGATCGGGCCTCCGTGGTGGGGCGGAGGGCTACAGAGCGGGCAGCTGTGACCGAGTGCATATCCACAACCCCGAGGGGGTGCTGGAAGGGTTCGCCCGGTTTTGTCCGGGCGGGCGGTCGGGGGTGCGGGCTCGCGCCGCGCAGGTCCCGCCCGTTCCCGGGACGGCCGCCACCCCGCCCGCGACCTGCGGCGATCCGTACCGCCGCCCGGGTGGTGCGCTGGAGCGGGCCATTGACTGGCAGGGCCCGCGCGATAGAGTTGCGGCGCAGTGGAGCAGACCCGCCGGGGCCCGTCAACCGGGCCGCTGCGGCCGGTGCGGCGGCGTACGCGGCCTGCGGCCTCCACCCGCTCCGTGCCACCTGGCGCACCTTCCCCGGTGCCGGGCGGTCACGTCCTTCCCCTTGAGCGGGCGGGGACCACAGGGCACGTGCGCGCCCCTGACCCGGAGCCCCACGCGCGGCCGCCGGTGCGCAGTGGGCCAAAATGGTCCGAAGCTCCCGGACGACGGGCGGCTCCGCACCGACGAAGGGCGCCACAGCGCATGAGCACGAACGAACCGGCACCCAAGCACGTCCCGGTGATGCTCCAGCGGTGCATGGACGCGCTCGCGCCGGCGATCTCGGCCCCCGGTGCGGTCGTGGTGGACGCCACCCTCGGTCTCGGCGGGCACAGCGAGGCCCTGCTCACCCAGTTCCCGGAGGTCCGGCTGGTCGCGGTGGACCGCGATCCGGCCGCGCTGAAGCTCTCCGGCGAGCGGCTGGCCCCCTTCGGCGACCGGGCCACCCTGGTGCACGCCGTCTACGACGAGATCCCCGAGGTGCTGGACCGGCTCGGCATCGACGAGGTGCAGGGCGTGCTGTTCGACCTCGGCGTCTCCTCCATGCAGCTGGACGAGGCGGAGCGCGGCTTCGCGTACGCCCAGGACGCGCCGCTGGACATGCGGATGGACCAGACCCGGGGCATCAGCGCGGCCGAGGTGCTGAACACCTACAGCCATGGCCAGCTGGCCCGGATCCTCAAGGTCTACGGCGAGGAGCGGTTCGCGGGGAAGATCGCCTCGGTCATCCTGCGGGAGCGCGAGAAGGAACCGTTCACCACCAGCGCGCGTCTGGTGGAACTGGTACGCAACGCCATCCCGGCCGCCACCCGCCGTACGGGGGGCAACCCGGCCAAGCGGACCTTCCAGGCGCTGCGGATCGAGGTCAACGGCGAGCTGGAGGTGCTGGACCGGGCCATCCCGGGGGCGCTGGACGCACTGGCCCTGGGCGGGCGGATGGTCGTGATGTCCTACCAGTCGCTGGAGGACCGCCTGGTCAAGCAGTACTTCGCGGCCGGGGCGACCAGCACCGCCCCGCCGGGGCTGCCGTTCATCCCGGAGGAGCACCAGCCCTGGCTGAAACTGATCACCCGGGGGGCCGAGCTGGCCACCGAGGAGGAGATCGAGGAGAACCGGCGCGCCGCGCCCGTTCGACTGCGGGTGGCGGAGAGGATCAGGACCCGGAGCACCCGGGGCTGACAGGTCGGCCGGGGCGGGGCCGAAGGGCGGAGGGAGAGCGGTGGTGCCGGTGGCCGGCGGTGGGGCCAGGGAGGGGAGCAGGCCGCTCCCCGCGCAGGGCGGCAGGGCGCGGATCACGGTCCGTCCGGGACGGCGGCCGGTACGGGGGCGCACCCCGTTCGCCGTGCTGGTCGTCCTGCTGCTCGCGGCCGGACTGCTCGGCCTGCTCGCGCTGAACACCGCGCTCAACGAGGGCTCGTTCGAACTGTCCCGGCTCCAGCGGCAGACCACCACGCTCACCGACGAGCAGCAGGGCCTCCAGCACCAGATCGACCAGGGTGCCGCGCCGGACGCGCTGGAGCGCCGGGCGCGTGAGCTCGGCATGGTGCCCGGCGGCGGCATGGCCTTCCTCCAGCCGGACGGCACGGTGGTGGGCAAGCCGGGCCCGGCCCAGGACAGCCCGCCGGTGAAGCGTTCCACCGCCGAGCCCTGGCAGCCCGCGCAGCCCCGGCCCGGCCAGTCGACCGCTCCGGCCACCCCGGCGCCGGCCCCCGCGCCCACCGGCGACGGCACCGTGCAGATCAACCCGCTCCCGTCGGCCGGTACGGCCCCGCAGACACCCGCGCCCTCCACCTCGCCCGCCGCCCCGGTGCCGAGCGCCTCCCGGAGCGGGGGTGCGGCCCGGTGAGCACCCCCCGTGAGCCCTCCGGCGGCGCCGACGGGCGCCGGCCCGTCCGCGGCGCCACGCCCCGCAAGGCGCAGCCCGGGCAGCAGCCGGTCCGGCCGGTCAAGCGCCAGCCGCCCGCGCCCGGCGCCAGGAACCCGGCGGCCAGGAACCCGGCCGCCAGGAACCCCGTGGTGAAGAACCCCGCCGCGAAGAACCCGCCCGCCAAGAGTCCCAACGCCAAGCCCGCGCCGGCCAAGGCGGCCGCCGCCAAGCCCGCGGCCGCCAAGGCCCAGCCCCGTCCGCCGCAGCAGCGCCGCCCCGAGGGCCGTCCGCCCGCGCCCGGCCGCTCCCCGGCCAAGCCCCGCCCGAAGGCCCGTCCGGCCGGCCGCCCCCAGCCGCGGAGCATCAAGCTGGCCGACCCGCGCCGCCGGCTGCGGTTCATCACCGTGGTGCTCTGCCTGGTGTTCTCGCTGTTCGCCGCCCGCCTGGTCCAGCTCCAGCTGCTGGACGCCGACGCGCTGGCCGCCGACGCCAACACCAACCGCTACCAGAAGATCCCGATCACCGCCGAGCGCGGCTCGATAACGTCCTCCGACGGCGTGGCCCTGGCCACCACCGTCGACGCGTACGACATCACCGCCGACCCGGCGATGTTCACCCCGGAGGCCTCCGGCATCCCGGACGCGCCCGAACAGGCCGCCGCGCTGCTGGCGCCGATCCTCGGCCTGCCCAAGGAGAAGATCGCCACCGACCTGCACACCCCGAAGACCCGCTACAAGCGGCTCGCCGCCCAGCAGACCCCGGACACCAGGAAGCAGATCAGCGACCTCAAGCAGACCCTGGAGAAGCAGGCCGGCTCCAAGGCCTGCCAGGCGCAGAAGCGGCTGCTGGCCAAGCCCGCCGACGAGGGCGGCCGCACCCGGGTCGACAACGAGTGCGCCAACCCGCTGGCCGGCGTCTTCAACCGGGACACCCAGAAGCGGGTCTACCCCTCGGACGGCCTGGCCGCCAACCTGGTCGGCTTCGTCAACGCCGAGGGCGAGGGCGCGGGCGGACTGGAGCAGCAGTACCAGGGCCAGCTGGCCGGCAAGGAGGGCCACAGCAGCTACGCCCAGGCGGGCGGCCGGCTGGTGCCCACCGCCGGCGGCTCGCTGGACCCGGCCGTGCCCGGCACCGACCTGCGCCTCACGATCAACCGGGACATCCAGTGGGCGGCCCAGCGCGCCATCACCGACCAGGTGGCCAACGCCGGGGCGGAGAAGGGCTACGTCATCGTCCAGGACGTCCGGACCGGCCAGGTGCTCGCGATGGCCACCTCGCCCGGCTTCAACCCCAACGACCTGCGCTCGGCCCGGCCCAACCAGCTCGGCAACGCCGCCCTCCAGGACGCCTACGAGCCCGGCTCCACCGCCAAGCTGATGACCTTGGCCGCCGTACTGGACCAGGGCAAGGCGACCTGGGACACCAAGGTCACCGTCCCCAACCGGCTGCGCCGCGCCGACGTGGACTTCAAGGACGACGTCGACCACAGCGACTGGTACCTGACGCTGGCCGGCGTGCTCGCCAAGTCCTCCAACATCGGCACCATCATGGCCGCCGAGACCCTGGGGGCGAACCAGGCCGAGGCCCGCCAGGTGCTGGACGGCTACCTGCGCCGGTTCGGCATCGCCCGGCCCACCGGCCTCGGCTTCCCCGGCGAGACCCCCGGCACCCTCAAGAAGCCGCAGGACCTCCAGGGTTCGGAGGCGTACACCATCCCGTTCGGCCAGGGCCCGCTGTCGCTGAACGCGCTGCAGGCCACCTCGGTGTACTCCACCATCGCCAACGGCGGCGTCCGGGTGGCGCCCAGCATCGTCCAGGGCACCACCGCACCGGACGGGCACTACACCCCGGCCGCGGAGCCGGAGCGGACCCGGGTGGTCGGCGAGCAGACCGCCCGTACCCTCACCGACATGCTGGAGTCCGTCGTCAGTGACGAGCAGGGCACCGGCGGCCGGGCGGCCATCCCCGGGTACCGGGTCGCCGGCAAGACCGGCACCGCCAACCGGGGTGCCTCCAACGGCAAGGGGTACGACGGCTACACCGCGTCCTTCATCGGGTTCGCGCCCGCCGACGCGCCCCGGGTCACCGTCTCCTGCACCATCCAGGGCCCGGTCAACGGCCACTTCGGCGGCCAGCTGTGCGGACCGGTGTTCAAGCAGGTGATGGAGTTCACCCTGAAGACCCTGCAGGTGCCGCCGAGCGGAAGCGAGGCGCCCAACCTGCCCGTCGAGTGGAAGCCGTGATCGACCATGAGCAACGACCGGGCGGGTGCGGCCGCCGGTGGCCAGGAGGGCCGGTTTGGCCCTGGACGCCCTTCGGCGGATAGCCTCTCCGCCGTGCCGAAACCCGATCAAACCACCGTGAGTCCGCCGCGTCCCCAGGACGTGGCGGCCGTGCCGCTCGCCGAGATCGCCCGGATCCTGGGCCTGGCGCCCGTCGAGGGCGGCGAGGTCAGCGGCGTCACCCACGTCTCCCGCGCGGTGCGCCCCGGCGACCTGTACGTCGCCTTCTCCGGTGCCAACCACCACGGCGCCGCCTTCGCCGGCCAGGCGGTCGCCGCCGGCGCGGTCGCGGTGCTCACCGACCCGGCCGGTGCCGAACTGGCCGCCGACGCCGGCGTGCCGCTGCTGGTCGTCGACCGGCCGCGGGCCTGGATGGGCGAGCTGGCCGCCGTGGTGTACGGCCGGCCCTCCGAGCGGCTGCTGATGATCGGGCTGACCGGCACCAACGGCAAGACCACCACCTCCTACCTGGTCGAGGGCGGCCTGCGCGGGGCCGGGCGCCGTCCCGGGGTGATCGGCACCGTCGAGATGCGGGTCGGCGAGGAGCGGATCAAGAGCGAGCGCACCACCCCCGAGGCCACCGAGCTGCACGCGATCCTCGCGGTGATGGGCGAGCGCGGCGCCGACGCGGTGACCATGGAGGTCTCCAGCCACGCCCTGGTCTTCGGCCGGGTCGACGGGGTGACCTACGACGTCGCGCTGTTCAACAACCTCACCCCCGAGCACCTCGACTTCCACCCGGACATGGAGGACTACTTCCAGGCCAAGGCCCGGCTCTTCCAGCCCGGCCGCTCCCACCGCGGGGTGACCAACCTGGACGACGCGTACGGGCGCCGGCTGGCCGGCGAGGCGCAGATCCCGATGACCACCTTCTCCGCCACCGGCGACCCGGCCGCCGACTGGCGGGCCGTGGACGTGCAGCTGGGCCCGGTCGGCTCGACCTTCCGGGTGCTCGGCCCGGACGGCGCCGAGGCCGACGCGGCCGTCCCGCTGCCCGGCCCGTTCAACGTCGCCAACGCGCTGGCCGCGATCACCGCGCTGGTCACCGCCGGCCTCCCGCTGGAGCGGGCGGTCGCCGGGGTCGCCGCGGTGCCGGGCGTGCCCGGCCGCCTGGAGCGGGTCGACGCCGGACAGCCGTACGTCGCGGTGGTCGACTACGCGCACAAGCCGGACGCGCTGAAGGCCGTGCTGTCCTCGCTGCGCGAGGTCACCAAGGGCCGGCTGCACGTGGTGGTCGGCTGCGGCGGCGACCGCGACCCGCACAAGCGCGCGCCGATGGGCGCCATCGCCGCCCGGCTCGCCGACACCGCCCTGCTGACCAGCGACAACCCGCGCAGCGAGGACCCGCTCGCGATCCTCGCCACCATGCTCACCGGCGCCGCCTCGGTGCCGGAGGCCGAGCGCGGCGCCGTCCTGGTGGTGCCCGACCGGGCCGAGGCGATCCGGCAGGCGGTGGAGCGCGCCCACGCGGGGGACACCGTGCTGGTCGCCGGCAAGGGCCACGAACTTGGCCAGTACGTCCGAGACGAGATCCGCCCCTTCGACGACCGGGAGGTGCTGCGCGAGTCCATCGCGCACGCCGCCGCGGCCGGGGGCACCCGAGGAGTAGAGCAGCCGTGATCGCACTGACCCTCGCCGAGGTCGCCGAAGCCGTCGGGGGCACCCTGGACGGCGCCGACCCCGGGACCCTGGTGACCGCCCCGGTCGAGGTCGACTCGCGCAAGGTCCTCCCCGGCGGACTGTTCGCGGCCTTCGTCGGCGAGCACGTGGACGGCCACGACTTCGCCGACCGCGCCGTCGCGGCCGGCGCCGTCGCCGTGCTCGCCTCCCGCCCGGTCGGCGTGCCCGCCGTGCTGGTCGGCAACGTGGTGGACGCGCTCGGCAAGCTGGCCCGTACCGTGGTGGCCCGCGCCGAGGGCACCGCCGTGGTCGCGCTGACCGGCTCGGCCGGCAAGACCAGCACCAAGGACCTGATCGCCCAGCTGCTCGGCCGGCTCGGCCCGACGGTCTTCCCGCCCGGCTCGCTCAACAACGAGATCGGGCACCCGATGACCGCGCTGCGGGTCGAGGACTCCACCCGGCACCTGGTGCTGGAGATGGGCGCCCGGCACAAGGGCGACATCGAGTACCTGACCACGATCACCCCGCCCCGGGTGGGCCTGGTGCTCAACGTCGGCACCGCCCACGTCGGCGAGTTCGGCTCCAAGGAGGCGATCGCCGAGGCCAAGGGCGAGCTGGTCGAGTCGCTGCCCGCCGAGGGCGCGGCGATCCTCAACGCCGACGACCCGCTGGTGCGCGCGATGGCCTCCCGGACCAGGGCCCAGGTGGTCCTGTTCGGCGAGTCCCGCGAGGCCCACGTGCGGGCACAGGATGTTCGCCTGGACTCCACCGGACGTCCATCGTTCACGCTGACCACCCCGGCCGGTTCCGCACCCGTGAAGCTGCGCCTGTACGGTGAGCACCACGTCTCGAACGCCCTCGCCGCCGCAGCGGTGGCGATGGAGCTCGGGATGACCGTCGACGACACCGCCGAAGCACTCAGCGAGGCGGGTGCGCTGTCCCGCTGGCGCATGGAGGTCGTCGACCGGGCCGATGGTGTCACCGTCGTCAACGACGCCTACAACGCGAACCCCGACTCGATGCGGGCCGCGCTGCGGGCGCTGGTCTCGATGGGGGGACGCGGCCCGGAGCGCCGCCGCACCTGGGCGGTGCTCGGCGAGATGCGGGAGCTCGGCGAGGAGAGCCTGGCCGAGCACGACGCCATCGGGCGGCTCGCGGTACGGCTGGACGTCACCAAGCTGGTGGCGGTCGGCGGACGCGAGGCGGCCTGCATGGAACTGGGCGCTAGGAACGAAGGTTCGTGGGGTGAGGAGTCGGTGCTGGTGTCCGACGCGGACGCGGCGGTCGAGCTGCTGCGCAGTCAGCTGCGGCCGGGGGATGTGGTCCTGGTGAAGGCCTCCCGTTCGGTGGGTCTGGAGAAGGTGGCCGAGACGCTGCTCGCGGACGGTGCGGCCAACTGATGAAGCAGATCCTGTTCTCCGGCATGATCGGCCTGATCCTGTCGCTGCTCGGCACGCCGGCCCTGATCAAGCTGCTCGCCAAGCACGGTTACGGCCAGTACATCCGCGACGACGGCCCGAAGGCGCACCACAGCAAGAAGGGCACGCCCACCATGGGCGGCATCGCCTTCATCCTGGCGACGCTGATCGCCTACTTCGCCACCAAGGCGATAACGGGCGAGAGCCCGACCGCCTCGGGGCTGCTGGTGCTGTTCCTGACGGCCGGTCTGGGCCTCGTCGGCTTCCTGGACGACTACATCAAGGTCGTCAAGCGCCGCTCGCTCGGCCTGCGCGCCAAGGCGAAGCTGCTCGGCCAGTCCTTCGTGGGCCTGGCCTTCGCCGTGCTCGCCCTGCAGTTCGGTGACGAACGAGGGCTCACCCCGGCCTCCCAGCACCTGTCCTTCGTACGGGACTTCGGCTGGTCGATCGGCCCGGTGCTGTTCGTCATCTTCGCGTACTTCATGATCGCCGCGATGTCCAACGGCGTGAACCTCACCGACGGCCTCGACGGCCTGGCCACCGGCGCCTCGGTGATGGTCTTCGGCGCGTACACCTTCATCGGCGTCTGGGAGTACGGCCAGAGCTGCGCCTACTTCCACTCGGCCACCGCCAACTGCTACGACGTCCGCGACCCGCTGGACCTCGCGGTGGTCGCCGCGGCCCTGATGGGCTCCTGCTTCGGCTTCCTGTGGTGGAACACCTCGCCCGCCAAGATCTTCATGGGCGACACCGGCTCGCTCGCCCTCGGCGGCGCCCTGGCCGGCCTGGCGATCTGCTCGCGCACCGAGCTGCTGCTCGCCCTGCTCGGCGGCCTCTTCGTGATCATCACCCTGTCGGTGATCATCCAGGTCGGCTCCTTCCGGATGACCGGCAAGCGCGTCTTCAAGATGGCACCGCTCCAGCACCACTTCGAACTCACCGGCTGGAGCGAAGTCCTCATCGTGGTCCGGTTCTGGATCATCCAGGGCCTCTGCGTGGCCGTCGGCCTCGGACTCTTCTACGCGGGATGGGTGACCGGATGACCGAACTCCAGTGGACCGGCCTGCCGGTCACCGTGGCCGGCCTCGGGGTCTCCGGCATCAGCGCCGCGCGCGTCCTGCGCGGCCTCGGCGCCGAGGTCACCGTGGTGGACGGCGGCAGCGGCGAGGGCCTGCGGGCCCGCGCCGCCGAGCTGGAGGCGCTGGGCGCCGCCGTACGCCTCGGCGACGGCGACACCCTGCCCGAGGGCACCCGGCTGGTCGTCACCTCGCCCGGCTGGCCGCCCAGCAGCCCGCTGTTCGCCGCCGCGGCGGCGGCCGGCGTCGAGGTCTGGGGCGACGTCGAGCTCGCCTGGCGGCTGCGCCGCCCGCTGCCCGCCACCGGCGAGCCCGCCCCCTGGCTGGCCGTCACCGGCACCAACGGCAAGACCACCACCGTCCAGATGCTCGCCTCGATCCTCACCGCCGCCGGCAGGCGCACCGCCGCCGTCGGCAACGTCGGGGTCTCCGTACTGGACGCGGTGCTCGCCGAGGAGCCGTACGACGTGCTCGCCGTCGAGCTCTCCAGCTACCAGCTGCACTGGGCGCCCTCGCTGCGCCCGTACTCGGCGGCCGTGCTCAACCTGGCCCCCGACCACCTCGACTGGCACGGCTCGATGGAGGCGTACGCCGCCGACAAGGGCCGGATCTACGAGGGCAACGTGGTGGCCTGCGTCTACAACCTGGCCGACCCGGCCACCGAGGCGCTGGTCCGCGAGGCCGACGTCGAGGAGGGCTGCCGCGCGGTCGGCTTCGGCCTCGGCGCGCCCGGGCTCTCCCAGCTCGGCCTGGTCGACGGCCTGCTGGTGGACCGCGCCTTCGTGCCGGACCGCCACAAGAACGCCGCCGAGCTGGGCTCCGTCGAGGACGTCAACCCGCCGGCCCCGCACAACATCGCCAACGCCCTCGCGGCGGCCGCCCTGGCCCGCGCCTACGGCGTGGACGCCAAGGCCGTCCGGGACGGCCTGCGGGCCTTCCGCCCGGACGCCCACCGGATCGCCCACGTCGCCGAGGTCGACGGGGTCGCCTACGTGGACGACTCCAAGGCCACCAACACCCACGCCGCCGCCGCCTCGCTGGCCGCCTACCGGCCGGTCGTCTGGATCGCCGGCGGACTGGCCAAGGGCGCGACCTTCGACGACCTCGTCCAGGGCGCGGCGGAGCGGCTGCGGGCCGTGGTGCTGATCGGCCAGGATCGCGCACTGATCCGCGAGGCGCTGACGCGACACGCCCCGGATGTCCCGGTGTTCGAGCCGGACGGGCGCGAGACTGGCGCCGAAACGATGGCCGACGCGGTCGCCGCTGCGGCCCGGGCCGCCCAGCCGGGCGACACCGTCCTGCTGGCCCCGGCCTGCGCCTCGATGGACATGTTCACCAACTACGGCGAGCGGGGCGACGTCTTCGCCGCCTGCGTCCGGGAGCTGGCGGGCTAGGGCGTTTCTTCCGGATCGGCCCGGGGGCGAGCGGCCCCGGATGAAGGGAACTGCGGTGGCGGGGTCTGGCAGGGGTGTTTCCGGCGCGCCGGAAAAGGAGGGGTCCCAGCCGCTGAGACTGATCTCGGCCACCACGACGGCGTACCAGTCGGCCGGTCCGGTGGTCCGGGCCCGGGCGTTCCGCGCCCGGGTGCGGTACACCCTGGACCGGCCGCTGACGCCGTACTACCTGATCATGGGCTCGGCGCTGCTGCTGGTGGTGCTCGGCCTGGTGATGGTCTCCTCGTCCTCCCAGATCCTGGCGCTCAGCCAGCACCACTCCACCCAGTACTACTTCTTCAAGCAGCTGGTCGCCGCGATGCTCGGCGGCGTCCTGCTGATCTCCTTCGCCGCCGTCCCGGTGGCCGTGCTGCGGGTGATCGTCTACCCGCTGCTGCTCGGGGTGATCGGGGCCCTGGTGCTGGTCGCCGTGCCCGGGATCGGCGTGGAGGTCAACGGCAACCGGAACTGGCTGGATTTCGGCTTCTTCCAGTTCCAGCCGGCCGAGTTCGCCAAGCTCGCGCTGCTGCTCTGGGGCGCGGACCTGCTCGCCCGCAAGCAGCGCACCGGGATGCTCGACCAGTGGAAGCACCTGCTGGTGCCGCTGGTGCCGGGCGCGCTGCTGCTGCTGGCCCTGATCATGCTCGGCGGGGACATGGGCACCGCGATGATCCTGGTCGCGGTGCTGTTCGGGCTGCTCTGGATGGTCGGCGCCCCGCTGCGGCTGTTCGTCGCCACCCTGGGCGTGGCCGTCGTGGTCTGCACCGCGCTGGTGGTCACCGTCCCGCACCGCGCCGAGCGGCTCTCCTGCATCGGGGTCACCAAGCTCGACTCCGCCGGCACCTGTTTCCAGGCCCTGCACGGCGTCTACTCGTTCGCCCTCGGCGGACCGCTCGGATCCGGACTCGGCGCCGGGGTGGAGAAATGGGGCCAGCTCCCCGAGGCGCACACCGACTTCATCTTCGCCGCGACCGGTGAGGAACTCGGACTGGTGGGGACGCTGTCGGTGATCGGTCTCTTCGCGGCACTAGGCTACGCGGGTATCCGTGTGGCCATCGGTACGAGGGACCCCTTCGTCAGGTACGCCGCGGGAGCCGCCACCACCTGGATCATGGCGCAGGCCATGGTCAACCTGGGGTCGGCACTGGGACTGCTGCCCATCGCGGGCGTCCCGCTCCCGCTGTTCTCCTACGGCGGTTCCGCCATGCTGTCGGCCATGAGCGCGGTCGGGGTACTGCTCTGCTTCGCACGCAGCAACCCGGGCGCGAAGGCGGCCCTGGCCGCCCGGAGCAAGAACTCCCGGTTCAGGACACGACTGGCCCGGGTGCTGCCACGACGACGAACCACAGCGCGCCAGGCCCCCGGGCCGGCCCGCAGGGAGCGGTGAATTTCGGTGCATGTCGTACTCGCCGGCGGGGGGACCGCCGGTCACATCGAGCCGGCCATGGCGCTCGCGGACGCCCTCCGCAGGCACGACCCGTCCGTCGGGATCACCGCCCTGGGCACCGAGCGCGGCCTGGAGACCCGGCTGGTGCCCGAGCGCGGCTACCAGCTGGAGCTGATCCCGGCCGTCCCGCTGCCCCGCAAGCCCACCCCCGAGCTGATCACCGTCCCGGGCCGGCTGCGCGGCACCGTCCGCGCCGCCCAGGAGATCATCGAGCGGGTCAACGCGGACGTCGTGGTCGGCTTCGGCGGCTACGTGGCCATGCCGGCCTACCTGGCCGCCAAGCGGGCCGGTGTGCCGATCGTGGTGCACGAGGCCAACGCCCGCCCCGGCCTGGCCAACAAGATCGGCGCCCGGTACAGCGACTTCGTCGCGGTCTCCACCCCGGACAGCAAGCTGCGGGACTCCCGGTACATCGGCATCCCGCTGCGCCGCACCATCGCCACCCTGGACCGCAACGCGGCCCGCCCGGAGGCCCGCCAGTACTTCGGCCTCGACCAGCGGCTGCCCACCCTGCTGGTCTCCGGCGGCTCGCAGGGCGCCCGGCGCCTCAACGAGACCGTCCAGACCATCGCGCCCCGGCTCCAGCAGTACGGCGTGCAGATCCTGCACGCGGTCGGCCCCAAGAACGAGCTGCCGCAGGTCGACGACATCCCCGGGATGCCGCCGTACCGCCCGGTCCCGTACGTGGACCGGATGGACCTCGCGTACGCCGCCGCGGACCTGATGCTGTGCCGGGCCGGTGCCATGACGGTGGCCGAGCTCGCGGCGGTCGGGCTGCCCGCCGCGTTCGTGCCGCTGCCGATCGGCAACGGCGAGCAGCGGCTGAACGCCCAGCCGATGGTGAAGGCCGGCGGCGGTCTGCTGGTGGACGACGCCGACCTGACCCCGGACTGGGTGCTGCAGAACGTGCTGCCGGTGCTCACCGACCCGCAGCGGCTCTGGGACATGAGCCGGGCGGCGGCCGAGTTCGGCCGCCGGGACGCCGACGACCTGCTGGTCGGCATGGTGTACGAGGCGATCGAGGCATCCAGGGGCGGCCGCCGTCGTGGCTGACCGCCGGCTCGCCGCCGACCCGCCCCCGGCCGTCGGCCGGGGGCGTCGCCGGGAGGAGGACGGGTTCGGGGACGAGGAACACGCCCCCCGGCTGCGTCTCTCCCGGCGGGGCGTCGTGGTGCTCGGCGGGTTCGGCGCCACCGTGCTCGGCGTGCTGGCCTGGCTGGTCTTCCTCTCCTCGGCGCTGGACGTGCGCAGCGTCGCGGTGCAGGGCGCCCCGGACGACCGGCTGACGGCCGACCAGGTCCGGACGGCGATCGGCGGGCTCGGCGAGGGCCCGCTGGCCCGGGTGGACCTCGAGGAGGCCGAGCGGCGGGTGGAGGCGATCCCGCGGGTGGCCCGGGCCGAGGTCTGGCGGGGCTGGCCGCACACCCTCCGGGTCAAGATCACCCAGCGGACCGCGGTGGCCGCGGTCAAGGGCGAGGACGGGCTGTTCGCGCAGGTCGACGCGGGCGGGGTGAGCTTCGCCACCGAACCGTCGCCGCCGGCGGGGGTGCCGGTGGTCGAGCTGCGACTCAGTCAGCAGGCGAACGAAGTCGCCGAGGTGATCACCCGCCCCCAGCTGGTGCAGGCGGCGGTCCGGGTGGCCGCCGGCCTGCCGGCCGAGGTGGGCCGGCGCGCGGGCGCGGTGCTCGTGCATTCGTACGACGACATCCGGCTGCAGCTCGACGGGGGTGTCACCGTCCGCTGGGGGAGCGCGGAGAACACCGATCGAAAAGCGCGGGTCCTGGTGGCGCTGCTGCGTCAGAAGGGTACGAACTTCGACGTGAGTGCACCGGACGCGCCTGCGGTGTCCTGATGATCCGGTAGGTTCTGTCCCACAGGGGTGCGCGCGGAGCGCGTCGTCGAATTGGCGACGGCGGGTGACGGGTGGGCTTGACGCGATTCCACGTCGGCCCGACCCTTGGTGGTCACCCCGGTTTCATCGGCCGGCCGATGATCACATAGGCTCAAAAGAAAAAGGGAAGCTCGGCGTGTTCGTTGAAACACGAGCCCGGCGCCACCTAGTGTCCTGTGTCACCAGACTGTGTTTCACGGTGATGTGACAGAGGCACAGCATTAACCCTAAACGTCAAGTTTAGGGTTGGGGTCGGCGGTAGGCATTTCGGACATTCAGTCAGGAACCAGGCTCCCCACCCATCGACATCCGTCGGTCCGTAGCCCCACCGGGCGCAGGGCCGACCCGGAAATTCGAGGCGAGAGGCCTTCGACGTGGCAGCACCGCAGAACTACCTCGCAGTCATCAAGGTCGTCGGAATCGGCGGCGGTGGTGTCAACGCCATCAACCGGATGATCGAGGTCGGTCTCAAGGGCGTCGAGTTCATCGCGATCAACACCGATGCGCAGGCCCTCCTGATGAGCGACGCCGACGTCAAGCTCGATGTGGGCCGTGAACTCACCCGGGGCCTCGGCGCCGGCGCCAATCCGGAGGTCGGCCGCAAGGCCGCCGAGGACCACCGCGAGGAGATCGAGGAGGTCCTCAAGGGGGCCGACATGGTCTTCGTCACCGCCGGCGAGGGTGGTGGCACCGGCACGGGCGGCGCGCCGGTGGTCGCCAACATCGCCCGCTCGCTGGGCGCGCTCACCATCGGCGTGGTCACCCGGCCCTTCACCTTCGAGGGGCGCCGGCGGGCCAACCAGGCCGAGGACGGCATCGCCAGCCTGCGCGAAGAGGTCGACACCCTCATCGTGATCCCCAACGACCGGCTGCTGTCCATCTCGGACCGCCAGGTCAGCGTGCTGGACGCGTTCCGCTCCGCCGACCAGGTGCTGCTCTCCGGTGTCCAGGGCATCACCGACCTGATCACCACCCCCGGTCTGATCAACCTCGACTTCGCCGACGTGAAGTCGGTCATGTCGGACGCCGGCTCGGCGCTCATGGGCATCGGCTCGGCCCGCGGCGAGGACCGGGCCAAGGCGGCCGCGGTGATGGCGATCTCCTCGCCGCTGCTGGAGGCCTCCATCGACGGCGCCCGCGGCGTGCTGCTGTCCATCTCCGGCGGTTCGGACCTCGGCCTGTTCGAGATCAACGAGTCCGCCCAGCTGGTCAGCGAGGCCGCGCATCCCGAGGCGAACATCATCTTCGGTGCGGTCATCGACGACGCGCTCGGCGACGAGGTCCGGGTCACCGTGATCGCCGCCGGCTTCGACGGCGGCCAGCCGCCGGCCATCGTCCGCGAGCCGGTGGTCAAGGCGAGCCCGGCCCCGGCCACCCCGGCGGCCGCCCCCGAGCGTCCGGCCACCCGGCCCTCGTACGGGAGCATCGGCTCGGTGACCTCCCGCTCGGACGGCGAGGGCGGCCCGGCCGCGTCGCGCCCGGCCGAGACCCCGGCCACCGCGACCACCGCCCCGGTGCCGCCGCAGGTGCAGCCGGTCCGCCAGCCGTTCGTGGAGAGCCCCGCCGAGGAGCTCGACGTCCCGGATTTCCTTAAGTGACCGATCGCACGGTCCGCAACGGTGCTCACTTCGCCTTCACCGACCGGTGGGGCGGGGTGAGCACTTCGCCGTACGGGGAGCTGAACCTCGGCGGCGCGGTGGGGGACGACCCGCGGGCCGTCCGGGAGAACCGGGCGATCGCCGCGCGGTCGCTGGGGCTGGCCCCGGCGGACGTGGTCTGGATGAACCAGGTGCACGGCGCGGACGTGTCCGTCGTGACGGCCCGCCAGCCGGACGGGCAGGCCCCGACGGTGGACGCGGTCGTCACCGACCGCCCGCTGGCGCTGGCGGTGCTGACCGCGGACTGCACCCCGGTGCTGCTGGCCGACCCGGTCGCGGGCGTCGTCGGCGCGGCCCACGCGGGCCGGCCGGGGCTGGCCGCCGGAGTGGTGCCCGCGGTGGTCCGGGCGATGACGGAGCTCGGCGCCGAGCCGGGACGGATCACCGCCGCCACCGGTCCCGCCGTCTGCGGCCGCTGCTACGAGGTGCCGGCGCGGCTGCGCGCCGAGGTCGCCGAGACGGTGCCGGCCGCGTACGCCGAGACCTCCTGGGGGACCCCGGCCCTGGACGTGCCGGCGGGCGTGGCGGCGCAGCTGGCCGCCGCGGGTGTCACCGAGCTGGTGCGGTCATCCGTCTGCACCCTCGAATCCGCCGATCACTTCTCCTACCGCCGTGAGCAGCGCACGGGCCGGCTCGCGAGCTACGTCTGGTTGGGCTCTGAACTCTGATGACGAACGACATCTACGGACCGTTCCCGGGCAGCGCCGAATTCTCCGCGGGGCTGTCGGAGGGCCAGCGGGCCCGGTTCGAGGAACTGGGCACCAACCTGGAGGTGGTCGAGCGCCGGATCGCCGACGCCTGCGCGGCGGCCGGCCGCCCCCGCGAGGAGGTCCGGCTGGTGGTGGTCACCAAGACCTACCCGGCCGAGGACACCGCGCTGCTCGCCGCGCTGGGGGTGACCGACGTCGCGGAGAACCGGGACCAGGACGCCGCGCCCAAGGCCGAGCTGTGCAGAAACCTTCCGCTGGACTGGCACTTCGTCGGCCAGTTGCAGACCAACAAGGTCCGTTCGGTCGTCCGGTACGCGAACCACGTGCACTCGGTGGACCGGGCCCGGCTGGTGGAGTCACTGTCGGCGGCCGTGCTCAAGGCGCAGCGCCCGGAGCTGGGCTGCCTGGTGCAGGTCGCCCTGGACAAGGAGCACGGCGAGGGCGAGCACCGCGCGGGGGTGGCGCCGGAGGACGTCGGGGCGCTGGCGGACGCGATCGCGGCGGCGCCGGGACTGCGGCTGGACGGCCTGATGACGGTGGCCCCGCTGGCGGGTCCGCTGGCCGGCGATCCGGCCCGCGCCTTCGGGCGGCTGGCGGAAATCGCAACCGCCGTACGGGCGGCCCATCCCGGTGCCACCATGGTCTCCGCAGGGATGAGCGGGGACCTGGAGCAGGCCGTGGCCGCCGGGGCGACACACGTGCGCGTCGGAACGGCGGTACTCGGAGTGCGGTCACCCCTCAGGTAACGTCACCGGGTAGTAGATCAGACTGCAGGACAAAATAGGACATAACCTAGCAGCTTTTCAGAGCGCTAGCGAGACCGTGGATCGCAACTCCGCGGGTCCCCACCCCGACCTCTGACCGGCCGTCGGCCTGACGGGTCGCCATGGCCGGAAGGTCGCCGGGGTGCGGTGCCGCGGAGTCCGCAGGCAGGGCCCGTACGGCCAGGCCGCCGACGGCGGAGCCGGTCCACCACGGAGCGGGCGGAGCGAGCGACCATCGAAGGCGCGCGTTCGCGAAGCGACCACCGGGCCACGGCGCGGTGGGCATGAGCGGAGGAGACAGGAGCATGGCCGGCGCAATGCGCAAGATGGCGGTCTACCTCGGCCTCGTGGAGGACGAGACGTACGACGGCCAGGGGTACGACCCCGACGACGACTACGACGCGGACCCCGAGCCGATCCGTACCGGGCGGACGGAGGACATCCCCCGGCCGGCCGCCCCGGCGCCCGCCCCGGTCGCCCCGATCACGCCGCAGCCGGTGCCGGCCGCGGTGCCGATCCGCCAGGAGACCCCGCGGATGGCCCCAGTGTCGTCCATCACACCCGACCGCCGCCACAATCTGGAGAAGAGCGCCCCGGTGATCATGCCCAAGGTAGTGAACGAGCGCGAGCCCTACCGCATCACCACACTGCACCCCCGGACCTACAACGAGGCCCGTACCATCGGGGAACAGTTCCGCGGCGGGACCCCTGTGATCATGAATCTGACCGAGATGGACGACACGGACGCCAAGCGGCTCGTAGACTTCGCCGCTGGACTCGTCTTCGGTCTGCACGGCAGCATTGAGCGCGTGACGCAGAAGGTGTTCCTGCTGTCGCCTGCTAACGTCGATGTCACGGCGGAGGACAAGGCTCGGATCGCCGAGGGTGGGTTCTTCAACCAGAGCTGACCCGGCCACGACTTTACGTGTGGATCTGATCGACAGTGTGTAACGACAGGCGAAGGCTTGATGGCCCGAGGGCCGGGGAGAGGGAAGCGCGATGGGGATCGTGTGGACGGTGCTCTACTGGGCGCTGACCGTCTTCCTGGTGTTCCTGCTCGTGCGACTGGTCATGGACTGGGTCTTCCAGTTCGCGCGTTCCTGGCAGCCCGGCAAGGCCATGGTTGTGGTCCTCGAAGCCACGTACACTGTCACGGATCCGCCGCTCAAGCTTCTTCGGCGGTTCATCCCGCCGTTGCGTCTCGGGGGCGTGGCGCTCGACCTGTCCTTCTTCGTACTGATGATCATTGTGTATGTCCTGATCTCGCTTGTGCGGCCCTAGTCGTAGTCAGCGATGCGACAGGATGCCGGTGTGCCGACGATCACGTTGAGGTGAAGAGATGCCATTGACCCCCGAGGACGTTCGGAACAAGCAGTTCACGACCGTCCGCCTGCGCGAAGGCTATGACGAGGACGAGGTCGATGCCTTCCTCGACGAGGTCGAAGCCGAGCTGACCCGACTGCTCCGCGAGAACGAGGACCTGCGCGCCAAGCTGGCCGCCGCGACCCGTGCCGCCGCGCAGAACCAGGCCAACATGCGCAAGGAGCCGCCGCAGGACTCGCGTCCCGGCGCGCCCGTGCCGGCCGCCATATCCGGCCCGCCGGTCCCCGGCCAGCAGGGCCCCGGTGGCCCGCAGCAGATGGGTGGCCCCGGCGGCCCGCAGCAGATGGGCCCGCCCCAGCAGCAGATGGGCAACCAGCCCCTCGGCCTGCCCTCCGGCGCCCCGCAGCTGCCGGCCGGTCAGGGCGGCCCCATGGGCGGCCCGCAGCAGATGAACCAGACCATGGGCGGCCAGCAGCAGCTGGTCCAGCCGATGGGCGGTCAGATGCTCCAGCCGATGGGCGGCCCCGGCGGCCCGCAGGGCATGGGCAACCCCATGGGCCAGGGCATGGGCCAGCAGCAGATGCAGCAGATGGGCGGCCCCATGGGCGGCCCGCAGCAGATGGGCGGCCCGCTGGGCGGCCCCATGCAGCCGCCGCCGCAGCAGCAGCAGGGTCCCGGTGGCGACAGCGCCGCCCGCGTTCTGGCGCTCGCCCAGCAGACCGCCGACCAGGCGATCTCCGAGGCGCGTTCCGAGGCCAACAAGATCGTCGGCGAGGCCCGCAGCCGCGCCGAGGGCCTGGAGCGGGACGCCCGCGCCAAGGCCGACGCCCTGGAGCGGGACGCGCAGGAGAAGCACCGCGTCGCGATGGGCTCGCTGGAGTCCGCCCGGGCCACGCTGGAGCGCAAGGTCGAGGACCTGCGGGCGTTCGAGCGTGAGTACCGGACGCGTCTGAAGTCGTACCTGGAGACCCAGCTGCGCCAGCTGGAGTCGCAGGCGGACGACTCGCTCGCCCCGCCGCGCATCCCGGCCACCGCCTCGCTGCCGCCGGCCGCGTCGTCGATGGCCCCGGCGGGCGCGTCCGCGATGAGCGGGGGTGCTCCGAGCTTCGGCGGCAACCAGCCGTCCTTCGGTGGCAACCAGCCCTCGTTCGGCGGGCAGAGCGCGTTCGGCGGCAGCGGTGCCCCGAGCTTCGGCGGCCCGTCGGCCGGCGGTCCCTCCGCCCCGCAGATGCAGCCGGCCGGGATGACCCAGCCGATGGCGGCGGTCCGTCCGCAGCCCCCGCAGCCGATGCAGCAGGCCCCGGCGCCGATGCGTGGCTTCCTCATCGACGAGGACGGCGACAACTAGGCGGTACGCGGTACATCGAGGGCGCCCCCTCCGTGACCTGACGGTCATGGCGGGGGCGCCCTCGTTCCGTGTCCCGGTCCGCGGCGGACGCGGGAACGGCGCAGCCGCCGCCACCCGGGGGTGGCGGCGGCTGCGGTGCGCGTGCGGTCAGGCCTTGCGCAGCTGGAAGGCCAGGCCCAGGGACTCGTCCGAGAAGGTCTCGGAGGTCCAGTCGGCGGCGCCGGCCGCGAAGTCGGTGGCCAGCACCTCCTCGGCGACCAGCGGGCCGTGCTCGGCGATCGCCTCGGCGGTCTCCTCGCTGGTGGCGCGCCAGCGCAGCACGATCCGGTCGGCCACGTCCAGGCCGGAGTTCTTCCGGGCCTCCTGGATCTGGCGGATCGCGTCACGGGCGACGCCCAGCCGCTTGAGCTCCGGGGTGATGGCCAGGTCCAGCGCCACGGTGGCGCCGGACTCGTTGGCGACCGCCCAGCCCTCGCGCGGGGTCTCGGTGATGATCACCTCGTCCGGGCCCAGCTCCACGCGCTCGCCGTCCAGCTCCACCGAGGTGGCGCCGTCGGCGCGCAGCTCGGCGGCGAGCCGGGCCGCGTCGGCGGCGGCGACCGCCTTGGCGACCTCCTGCACGCCCTTGCCGAAGCGCTTGCCCAGGGCGCGGAAGTTCGCCTTGGCGCTGGTGTCGACCAGCGAACCGCCCACCTCGGCGAGCGACTCCAGGGTGGAGACGTTGAGCTCCTCGGCGATCTGCGCCCGCAGGTCGGCCGGCAGCTCCTCCCAGCCCTGGGCCGCGACCAGCGCCCGGGAGAGCGGCTGACGGGTCTTCACGCCCGACTCGGCGCGGGTGGCCCGGCCGAGCTCGACCAGGCGGCGCACCAGCGCCATGTGCCGGGACAGGTCGGCGTCGACCAGCGTCTCGTCCGCCTGGGGCCAGGTGGCCAGGTGGACCGAGAGCGGGGCGTCCGGGGTGACCGGGACGACCAGGTCCTGCCAGACCCGCTCGGTGATGAACGGGGTCAGCGGGGCCATCAGCCGGGTGACCGTCTCCAGCGCCTCGTGCAGGGTGGCCAGCGCGGCGGCGTCGCCCTGCCAGAAACGGCGGCGGCCGCGGCGGACGTACCAGTTGGAGAGGTCGTCGACGAAGGCGGACAGCAGCTTGCCGGCCCGCTGGGTGTCGTACGCCTCCAGGGCCGTGTCCACCTCGCGGACCAGGGTGTTCAGCTCGGAGAGCACCCAGCGGTCCAGCTGCGGACGCATCGCCGGGGCCGGGTCGGACGCGGAGGGCGCCCAGCCGGTGGTGCGGGCGTACAGGGCCTGGAAGGCGACGGTGTTCCAGTAGGTGAGGAGGGTCTTGCGGACCACCTCCTGGATGGTGCCGTGGCCGACCCGGCGGGCCGACCAGGGCGAGCCGCCGGCGGCCATGAACCAGCGGACCGCGTCGGCGCCGTGCTGGTCCATCAGCGGGATCGGCTGCAGGATGTTGCCCAGGTGCTTGGACATCTTGCGGCCGTCCTCGGCCAGGATGTGCCCCAGGCAGACCACGTTCTCGTACGAGTTCTTGTCGAACACCAGGGTGCCGACCGCCATCAGCGTGTAGAACCAGCCGCGGGTCTGGTCGATCGCCTCGGAGATGAACTGCGCCGGGTAGCGCTTCTCGAACAGCTCCTTGTTCCGGTACGGGTAGCCGTACTGGGCGAAGGGCATCGAGCCGGAGTCGTACCAGGCGTCGATGACCTCGGGCACGCGCACGGCGGTGCCGGAGCACTCGCGGCAGTCGAAGGTGACGTCGTCGATGAACGGGCGGTGCGGGTCCAGCTCGCTCTGGTCGGCGCCGGTGAGCTCGCCCAGCTCGGCCAGCGAGCCGACGCAGGTGAGGTGGCCCTCCTCGCAGCGCCAGATCGGCAGCGGGGTGCCCCAGTAGCGGTTGCGGCTGAGCGCCCAGTCGATGTTGTTGTTCAGCCAGTCGCCGAAGCGGCCGTGCTTGACCGTCTCCGGGTACCAGTTGGTGGCCTCGTTCTCGCGGATCAGCGCGTCCTTGACGGCGGTGGTCCGGATGTACCAGGACGGCTGCGCGTAGTAGAGCAGCGCGGTGTGGCAGCGCCAGCAGTGCGGGTAGCTGTGCTCGTACGGCAGGTGGCGGAAGAGCAGGTCGCGGGCCTTGAGGTCGGCGACCAGGGCCTCGTCGGCCTTCTTGAAGAACTGCCCGCCGACCAGCGGGACCTCGGGGGAGAAGGTGCCGTCGGCCAGCACCGGGTTGACCACCGGCAGGCCGTAGCGGCGGCAGGTCGCGAGGTCGTCGGCGCCGAAGGCCGGTGACTGGTGGACGATGCCGGTGCCGTCCTCGGTGGTGACGTAGTCGGCGTTGAGGACGTAGTGGGCGTCCTCGATCTCGACCAGGTCGAAGGGGCGGCGGTAGGCCCAGCGCTCCATCTCGGCGCCGGTGAAGGACTGCCCGGTGGGCTCCCACCCCTCGCCGAGGGCCTTGGCGAGCAGCGGCTCGGCGACCACCAGCTTCTCGGTGCCGTCGGTGGCCACCACGTAGGTGACCTCCGGGTGCACGGCGGCGGCGGTGTTGGAGACCAGGGTCCACGGGGTGGTCGTCCAGACCAGCAGCGCGGCCTCGCCGGCCAGCGGGCCGGAGGTCAGCGGGAAGCGGACGAAGACCGAGGGGTCGACCACGGTCTCGTAGCCCTGGGCCAGCTCGTGGTCGGACAGGCCGGTGCCGCAGCGCGGGCACCAGGGGGCGACCCGGTGGTCCTGGACCAGCAGGCCCTTGTCGAAGATCTGCTTCAGCGACCACCAGACCGACTCGATGTAGGAGGGGTCCATGGTCCGGTACGCCTCGTCGAGGTCGACCCAGTAGCCCATCCGCTCGGTGAGCTTGGCGAACTCGTCGGTGTGGCGGGTCACCGACTCGCGGCACCGGGCGTTGAACTCGGCGATGCCGTACGCCTCGATGTCCTGCTTGCCGGAGAAGCCGAGCTCCTTCTCGACGGCCAGCTCGACCGGCAGGCCGTGGCAGTCCCAGCCGGCCTTGCGGGCGACGTGGTAGCCCTTCATGGTCCGGTAGCGGGGGAAGACGTCCTTGAAGACGCGGGCCTCGATGTGGTGGGCGCCGGGCATGCCGTTGGCGGTGGGCGGGCCCTCGTAGAAGACCCACTCGGGACGGCCCTCGGACTGCTCCAGGCTGCGCCGGAACACCTTGTTGTCCTGCCAGAAGGACAGGATCGAGTGCTCCAGGGCCGGCAGGTCGACCTGGGCGGGGACGGAATTGTAGGTACGCATCGCGGGTGTCAGACCTCCGGCGGATGTGGACTGGATCCTCCGGAGGGACGAGACGGCAAGCCGCCCCGCGGTACCACCCTCCTTGACCGCCGGCGCGCCGGCGGACCTCTTGTTTGGGTTTGCTGCCGGGTCTAGTGGGCCTGCGGCCGTTCTTCCGGCGGCTCCGGGGTGATCTTCCCGCCGTGCACACCCCCGGGCTCCCACCGTCCCCGGGTCGCTGCTGGCTGCGTACTGCGGTACTCGTCCCATCTACGCCTTGCAGGCCCAGTGTATCGGCCGCCGCAAGTCGGATTTCCCCTGCGCGGACGGCGTGGTCAGGGGGTGGTTAGCGGGGGTTCCACGGGGCACAACCCTGTTCGGCGTGCGGCCCGGGTGGGTGGGACGGCTGCCCGAGTGGGATCATTATCGGGCGTCGGTATGTCATGTTGTGACCGGATTTGATGCGGATTATCGTTCCGGCACTGGAAGCCGCCGGGAACCGGCGGCTCGATTCGTTCGTAGATGGGGTCGAAGCCATGGCGCAGAAGGCAACCGGCGCGGGTACCGCCACCAAGCGGGCACGCAAGGCCGTGGCAGGCGATCCAGGGGAGGGGACCGTGACCACTACCGCACGGCACACGACCAGCACCGACAGCACCCGCGTGGCCGTCGTCGGCGAACCGCGGACCGGCGGCGGCGCCGAATCCGTCGATCCGGCCGAGCTGCCGGTCCGCCCGGGCGAGGACCCGTGGACCTCCGAGGAGGTGCACGAGCTGCACGCCGAGCTGATCGGCGAGCTGGACCGGCTCCAGGCCGAGATCGGGGCGGCCGAGGCGGCGATCACCGGGCTGATGCGCGACTCCAACGACGGGGCCGGCGACGACCAGGTGGACGCCGGTACGAAGAACATCTCGCGGGAGAGCGAGCTGGCGCTCGCCAACAACGCCCGCGACAGCCTCGCCCAGGCCGAGCGCGCGCTGGCCCGGCTGGAGGGCGTCGGCTTCGGCATCTGCGAGTCCTGCGGGCAGGCCATCGGCAAGGCCCGGATGCAGGCCTTCCCCCGGGCGACGCTCTGCGTCCAGTGCAAGGCCAAGCAGGAACGCCGCTGACCGCGACGACGCGGGGGGTCGGGCTTGCCGTACGCTCGACCCCGTAGCATCGGCAGACCTTCCCCCACCGTTCGCCCGGGGGACCTCCATCGGCAGCGGAGCGGATCATCAGTACGCCAGGTTCCCCCCAGACCAGGGACGAGTCCGTCCCGATGACCGCCGGCGCCGTGGAGGAGGCCGTGACCGAGTCCGCGGAGCCCGTCGAGGCCGCGGAGTCCCCGGCCGCGGAGCCGGCCAGGGGCCACCGCCGCATCGGGGTGCTGCTGGTCGTGGCGCTGGTCGCCTTCCTGGTCGACCTCGGCTCCAAGCTGCTGGTCGTCGCGGAGCTGGAGAACCGGCCGGCGATCAAGGTCATCGGCGAGGTGATGACCTTCCAGGTGATCCGCAACTCCGGCGCCGCCTTCGGCATGGGCCAGGCGCTCACCGTGGTCTTCACCATGATCGCGGCCGCCGTCATCGTGGTGATCTGGCGGATCGCCCGCAAGCTGTACAGCCTGCCCTGGGCGATCGCGCTCGGCCTGCTGCTCGGCGGGGCGCTCGGCAACCTCACCGACCGGGTCTTCCGCTCGCCGGGCGTCTTCCGCGGCCACGTGGTGGACTTCATCTCCGTCCAGCACTTCGCGGTCTTCAACCTCGCCGACTCCGCCATCGTCTGCGGCGGCGTCCTGGTCGTCCTGCTCTCCTTCAAGGGCAGCAACCCGGACGGCACCGTGCACCAGCAGGACAAGGGCGAGTAGCCCCGCGGGGACGGGCGGGCGGCGGGCGGTCCGGGACGGGCCCCGCCGTCCGGCATACTCGTACGGGTGAGTACCGCAGCGCAGATCCGCAGCCTCCCCGTACCCGACGGCCTGGAGGGCGAGCGCCTCGACGCCGCCCTGGCCCGGATGTTCGGCTTCTCCCGGACCAAGGCCGCCGAGCTGGCCGCCGACGGCAAGGTGACGCTCGACGGCGCCGTGGCCGGCAAGTCGGACCGGGTGACCGCAGGCTCCTGGCTGGAGGTCGAGATCCCGGCCCCCGCCGCGCCCGTACGGATCGTCGCCGAGCCGGTGGACGGCATGCGCATCATCCACGACGACGAGGACATCGTGCTCGTCGACAAGCCGGTCGGTGTCGCTGCCCACCCGAGCCCCGGCTGGACCGGCCCGACCGTCATCGGGGGCCTGGCCGCCGCCGGCTACCGCATCTCCACCTCGGGCGCCGCCGAGCGCCAGGGCATCGTGCACCGCCTGGACGTCGGCACCTCCGGCCTGATGGTGGTCGCCAAGTCCGAGCGCGCCTACACCGACCTGAAGCGCCAGTTCCACGACCGGGTGACCGAGAAGAAGTACCACACGCTGGTCCAGGGCCACCCCGACCCGATGAGCGGCACCGTGGACGCGCCGATCGGCCGCCACCCCAGCTCGGACTGGAAGTGGGCGGTCACCCGCGAGGGCAAGCCCTCGGTCACCCACTACGACCTGATCGAGGCCTACCGCGCGGCCTCGCTGCTGGACATCAAGCTGGAGACCGGCCGCACCCACCAGATCCGGGTGCACATGTCGGCGCTGCGCCACCCCTGCGTCGGTGACCTCACCTACGGCGCCGACCCGACGCTCGCCAAGCGGCTCGGGCTGACCCGGCAGTGGCTGCACGCGGTGTCGCTGGGCTTCGAGCACCCGGCGGACGGCGGCTGGGTGCAGTTCGGCAGCGAGTACCCGGCGGACCTGCGCAAGGCGTTGGACATCATCGCGGCGGAGAGCTGATGCCGCAGGTCATCCGGGTCGTCGAGACCGAGGAGGACCTCGCGCTGGTGCGCGCCGTCCGGCACGAGGTCTTCGTGGTCGAGCAGCGGGTGCCCGAGGAGCTGGAGTTCGACGAGCTCGACGCCACCTCGCTGCACCTGCTGGCGATCGACGCGGACGGCGCCGCGCTGGGCACCGGCCGGCTGATCCACGGGGATCGGGCGCTGGAGCTCACCGGCGTCGAGGGCCGGGTGCTGCTCGGCCGGCTCGCCGTACGGGCCGGGGCCCGGGGCACCGGGCTGGGAGCGGCGCTGGTCCGGGCGATCGAGCGGGCCGGGCGCGAGCACGGCGCCACCGAGCTGGAGCTGCACGCCCAGGTCCAGGCACTGGGCTTCTACGAGCGGCTCGGCTACACCGCCGAGGGGCCGGTCTACGACGACGCCGGGATCCCGCACCGGACGATGACCCGGGTGCTGTAGGGCCGCCCAGGGGCGCCTGTTCGTCGACGCCCTCCCCGGCACGGACGCGGGGGAGGGCGCCCGGGTGGTGGTCGCGCAGGTGGACAGGCGGTCTTTATCGAAGCCCTACCGGGCTCGCGGATAGGATCACTATCCATGGACTTCGGTGGGGTGTGGCGCCGCCTGCGCGGAAAACCCCGTGGCCGTCGGCTGCTCGCGGGAGCGGTGGCGCTGGCCGCGCTGCTCGGCGCGGGCGCGGTGGTGGCGGTCGCGGACGACGAGGGGCCGGCGGTCCGTCAGGAGGACCGCTTCCTCGCGATGCCGGAGACGCCCGGCAGTGACCGCACGGTCGACCTCGACACCTCCTTCTTCACCACCGGCAGCAGCCCGCGCCCGGCGATCCTGCTCGGGCACGGCTTCGGCGGCAGCAAGCAGGGCGAGCGCGAGCGGGCCGAGCAGCTGGCGCGCTCCGGCTACGCGGTGCTGACCTGGTCGGCGCGCGGCTTCGGGGACTCCGGCGGCCGGATCGGCCTCAACGCCCCGGACCGGGAGATCGCCGACGTCAAGCGGCTGGTCGACTGGCTGGCCCAGCGGCCCGAGGTCCGCCTCGACGCCCCCGGTGACCCCCGGGTGGGGATCACCGGCGCCTCGTACGGCGGCGGCGCGGCGCTGCTCGGATCCGCGTACGACCCGCGGATCGACGCGGTGGCCAGCCAGATCACCTGGTGGAACCTGGCCGACGCGCTGTTCCCGCAGGGGGTGAAGGGCTCGGGCGCGGCCGACGGGGTGTTCAAGAAGCTCTGGGCCGGGATCTTCTTCACCACCGGCTCGGCGGGCGACCTGGTCGCCTCCGGGGAGGAGCCGGCGCGGCCCGGCGAGGGACGGCGCGGTGAGCGCGAGGCCGACGAGCCGGTCGGCTGCGGACGCTTCCTGCCCGAGCTGTGCGCGATGTACGACCGGGTCGCCACCGCCGGGCACGCCGACCCGGAGGCCGTGGCGCTGCTCGAACGCTCCAGCCCGTCCTCGGTGGCCGGCCGGCTGAAGGTGCCCACCCTGGTCGTCCAGGGGCAGCAGGACTCGCTCTTCCCGCTCGACCAGGGCGACGCCATTGCCCGCGCGGTGGCCGCCAACGGCGCGCCGGTGGCGGTCGACTGGTTCGCCGGCGGGCACGACGGCGGGACGGACACCAGCGAGCGGGTCGAGGGCCGGGTGACCGCCTGGTTCGACACGTATCTCAAGGGCGAGGACGCCGACACCGGCCCGGCCTTCCGGGTCACCCGGACCGGCGGCGTCGACTCCACCGGCTTCCAGGCCGTGCTGCGCGGCGCCACCGCCACGAGCTACCCGGGCCTGGCCGGGACCGGCACCCGCGCGGTCGAGCTGACCGGCCGCGAGCAGGCCTTCGCCAACCCGCCCGGCGGCGCCCCGCCCAACATCTCCACGCTGCCCGGCATCGGCGGGCTCAGCCAGGCCTCCTCGCTCGGCGTCGGCCTGTCCCTGGACTTCCCCGGGCAGCACGCCGGCTTCGACTCCGCCCCGCTGGAGAGCGCCCTGCACCTGACCGGGCAGCCCACCGTGGCCGTCAAGGTCAAGGCCGACCGGCCGGACGCGGTGCTCTTCGCCAAGCTGTACGACCTCGGGCCGGACGGCAAGCAGATCCTGCCGCAGCAGCTGGTCGCCCCGCTGCGGGTCACCGGCGCCGACGCGCCCGACGGGCGGACGGTCACCGTGGTGCTGCCCGCCGTCGACCACACCTTCCCCGCCGGGCACCGGCTGCGCCTGGTCCTGGCGAGCACCGACCTCGCGTACGCCTCGCCGGCCGAGCCCGCCACCTACCGGGCCGCCCCGGCCGGGGCGCTCACCGCGCCGACCGTGGACGCGCTGGAGACCGAGGACGCGCCGCTGCCCGCCCGGACCTGGGTGCTGCCGCTGGTGGCGCTCGCGGTCGCGGCGGTGCTGGTGGCCGCGCCGCTGCGGCGCCGCCGCCGGCGGGGTACCGGACCGGCCTTCGACCCGGCGCTGGCCGAGGTCCCGCTGGTGATCGACGGGCTCAGCAAGCGCTACCGCGGCTCGGTCGACCGGTACGCGGTGCGCGACCTGGGGTTCCGGGTGGAGAAGGGCCAGGTGCTCGGGCTGCTCGGCCCCAACGGCGCCGGCAAGACCACCACGCTGCGGATGCTGATGGGCCTGATCCGGCCCGACGAGGGCGAGATCCGGGTGTTCGGGCACGCGGTGCGCCCCGGCGCGCCGGTGCTCTCCCGGGTCGGCTCCTTCGTCGAGGGCGCGGGCTTCCTGCCGCACCTCACCGGCCGGGCCAACCTGCGGCTGTACTGGCAGGCCACCGGCCGTCCGGAGGAGGACGCCCACCTGGACGAGGCGCTCGCCATCGCGAACCTCGGCGAGGCGCTGGACCGCGCGGTGCGCACCTACTCGCAGGGCATGCGGCAGCGCCTGGCCATCGCCCAGGCCATGCTCGGCCTGCCGGACCTGCTGATCCTCGACGAGCCGACCAACGGCCTCGACCCGCCGCAGATCCGCGAGATGCGCGAGGTGATGATCCGCTACGCCGCCGCCGGGAGGACCGTCATCGTCTCCAGCCACCTGCTGGCGGAGGTCGAGCAGAGCTGCACCGACCTGGTGGTGATGGACCGCGGCCGGCTGGTGACCACCGGCGCCGTCGCGGAGATCACCGGCGCCGGCGAGCTGCTGCTGATCGGCGTCGGCGCCCCGTACGGGGAGGCGGAGCTGGCGGCGGCCGCGGAGAAGACGGCCGCGCTGGCGGGCGTCGGCTCGGCGGAGGCGGTGGAGGGCGGGCTGCTGGTCCGCCTGGACGGCATGACGGCCAGCGCCCTGCTGGCCGAGCTGGTCCGGTGGGGCGTGCCGGTGGAACAGGCCGGCCCGCACCGCCGGCTGGAGGACGCGTTCCTGTCGCTGATCGGAGGTTCGGCGTGAGTGCCGCTGTCGACGTCGCGCCCGCCGGGGAGACCCCCGGGGGCGGATCGCCCGACCACGCCCCGGGCTACCGGGCCGGGCGGACCCTGCCGCTGCGGATCGAGGCGCTGCGCCAACTGCGGCGCCGGCGCACCCTGGTGATCGGCGGGGCGCTGGCGGCGATGCCGCTCCTGATCCTGGCCGCGTTCCAGATCGGCGGCACGCCGGACCGGCCGAACCGGACCACCTTCATCGAGCTGGCCACCGCCTCCGGCCTCAACTTCGCGACCACCATGCTCTTCATGGGCACCGGCTTCCTGCTGGTGATCCCGGTCGCGCTGTTCTGCGGCGACACGGTCGCCTCGGAGGCGAGCTGGTCCTCGCTGCGCTACCTGCTGGCCGCGCCGGTGCCCCGGGCCCGTCTGCTGGCCCGCAAGTTCGCGGTGGGGCTGGCGTTCTCGGCGGCGGCGATCGTGCTGCTGCCGGCCATCGGGCTGCTGGTCGGCACCGCCGCGTACGGCTGGGGCGACCTGAAGCTGCCGGCCGGGGTGAGCCTGCCGGCCTCGGTGGCGCTGCCCCGGCTGGCGATCGCGGTGGCCTTCGTCTTCCTGAGCGAACTGGTCATCGCCGCGCTGGCGTTCTGGCTCTCCACGGCGACCGACGCGCCGCTGGGCGCGGTGGGCGGCGCGGTGTTCGTCTCGATCGTCACCGGGGTGCTGGACGCCGTCACCGCGCTCGGCGACCTGCGCGCCTGGCTGCCCGCGCACTGGCAGTACTCCTGGGCGGACGCCCTGCAGCCGCGCCCCGAGTGGGGCGGCATGCTGCAGGGCGTCTCGCTCTCCTGCTCGTACGCGCTGGTGCTGCTGGCGCTGGCGTTCCGGGGCTTCGCCCGCAAGGACGTGGTGTCCTGAGGCGGGCGCGGCCCCGGCGCCGCGTCACTTCGCCGGCGTGTACACCCGCTCGATCCGCTGGCTGCCGGACGCCGTCCGGTAGGAGCGGGCCCACTTGCTGGTGGCGTCCTTGCGGGTCCGGTCGGAGAGGACGTAGTAGTCCATCTGCGTGTGGTCCGGGGTGATGTCCAGGACGCCGTAGCCGTGCGAGTCCAGGTCGATCCACTTGATGTGCGGGTTGGCCGCCTTGAGCGCGGTGGCCGCCGCCAGCGAGAGGGTCTGCGGGGCGACCTTGAGGATGTCGTCGATGTTGTCCGAGGTCACCGAGGTGACCACGAACTCGGTCGCGACGCTGCCCGACAGCGGGTAGGTGGCGGCCTCGTTCGGGACGTCCGCGGCCCACGCCGAGTGGATGTCACCGGTCAGGAAGACGGTGTTGCGGATGCCCTGCGACCTCAGGTGGCCGAGCAGCTCACGGCGGTCGTGGGTGTAGCCGTCCCACTGGTCGGTGTTGACGGCCAGGCCCTCCTCGGGCAGGCCGAGCAGCTTGGCCAGCGGACGCAGCAGGTAGGCCGGCAGCGACAGCAGGGCGACCGGCGAGATCATGACCTCGTTGCCGATCAGCTTCCAGGTGGTGTCGGAGGCCGTCAGGCCCGCCTTCAGCCAGTCCATCTGGGCGCGGCCGGTGAGGGTGCGGTCGGCCGAGTCGACGTCGCCGTCGCCGAACTTGACCTGCTGGGAGCGGAACGAGCGCTGGTCCATCAGGTGCAGGTCGGCCAGCTTGCCGTAGCGCAGGCGGCGGTAGGTGGTGCCGGCGATCGACGGGCGGACCGGCATCCACTCGAAGTAGGCCTGCTTGGCGACGGCCATCCGGGCCGACCAGTCGCCCTCGGCGCCCGGGGTGTGGTTCTCGGCGCCGCCGGACCAGGCGTCGTTGGCGAACTCGTGGTCGTCCCAGATCGCGATGGTCGGGACCTTCGCGTGCAGCGACTGCAGGTCCTCGTCCGTCTTGTACCGGCCGTGCCGGGTGCGGTAGTCGGCGAGGGTGGTGATCTCGTGGGCGGGGGCGTGCGGGCGCACCACGGAGCCGCGGGCGCAGAACTCGCCGCTCTTGTACTCGTAGATGTAGTCGCCGAGGAAGAGGAAGGCGTCCAGGTCGCCGCGGGCGGCGAGGTGACGGTACGCCGAGAAGTAGCCGGCCTCCCAGTTGGCGCAGGAGGCCACGCCGAAGCGCAGCCGGGAGAGCGTGGCGTCGGCGGCCGGGGTGGTGTGGGTGCGGCCGACCGGGGAGACGGTGGCGCCCGCGGTGAAGCGGTACCAGTAGGCGGTGTCCGGGGTGAGACCGCGGACGTCGGCCTTGACGGTGTGGTCGGAGGCCGCGGAGGCGGTCACCGTGCCGCTCGCCACGACGGTGGCGAAGTTCTTGTCGGCGGCGAGCTCCCAGCGCACCTCGGTGTCGGGGCCGGTGGCCGAGCCGGGGACGGCCTCGGGGGTGGGCGTCACCCGGGTCCAGAGCAGGATGCCGTCGGGCAGCGGGTCACCGGAGGCTATGCCGTGCAGGAACTGCGGGGCGGTCGCGGCGGCGGCCGGGGCGGCCGCGGCGAGCGGGAGGGCCGCC